>CBJNAR010000292.1:0-5570 GCA_966434075.1 uncultured bacterium | reverse complement strand
CGAGGGGCAGACGGCGCATCGAGATCTCCTTGATAAGTGCGTGGACAGGGCACGTCGGGACCATCGTGGTCCCGCTGACCAGGGGAGTATGGCCGGACTATTAGTGAACGGGGCTATTATAACAGCTTTTCTGCCGGGTTGCTATAGTACTCTGGCATCCAGGCGCCGGCGATCCGGCCCCGTTTATTGCCGGGCGGGACCTATGCCGAGGCCGCCGCGCCCGATGCCCAGGTAGGTCATGCCCGCCGCGCGGATCGCCGCTTGCGTCTCCGCGTCGAGGATGTTGCGCCCGTCGAGCACCACCCGGCAGCCCCGCGCGGCGAAGGTTGCCCAAGCGAGGGTGCGGAAAGCCGCGTGGTAGGCCTGCACGATCACGGCGTCCACCGGCGGCGTCTCGCCGGGCGGGACCGGGGTCGCGCCGGAGGCGGTCAGTTCCTCCGCGCTGTAGAGTGGGTCCATGATCAAGGGTTGGGCATCGGCTGCCTGGAGATCGCGGATGAGCGGCTTGGCGGTGGTGAAGGCAATTTCCTTCACGTTCTCGCGATAGCTGTAGCCCAGGATGAGGATCCGCCGCCCGGCCAGGCCGCCCAGCATAGCGCTCAGTTGGGCCAGCGCCCAGGCGGCCATGTTGTCGTTGGCCTGGCGCGCGGCACGCGGCAGGGTCAGATGGCCCGCCGGGTCGTCGTTGATCAGGAAGTAGGGGTAGACCGGGATGCAGTGCCCGCCGACGCCGATGCCGGGCCGGTGAATATGCGAATAGGGCTGGGTGTTGGCGGCGGCAATCGCCTCGTCGATGGGCAGGCCGCGCTCCGCCGCGTAGCGCGCGAATTCGCCGGCCAGGGCGATGTTCACGTCGCGGTAGGTGGTTTCCAGCAGTTTGACCAGTTCGGCGGTTTCGGCGTCCTGCACGGCGCGGATCGCGGCGTGGTTCAGCACCCGCCGGTAGAAGGCGACCGCGGCGGCGGTGCTGGGCGCGTCGATGCCGCCGACGATCTTCGGGTAGGTCGCCAGGTCCTGGAAGATGCGCCCGCTGTAGACGCGCTCCGGGCTGAAGGCAAGCAGGAAATCGCGGCCCATGCGCATGCCCGACCCGGCTTCAAGCAGCGGCCCCAGGCGGGTGCGCGTGGTCCCGACCGGCAGCGTCGTCTCGTAGATCACCAGCGTGCCGGGTTGCAGGCCGCGGGCCACGTCGCGGGTGGCCGAATCGACCATCCGATAATCCACCGCGCCGTTGTCGTCGACCAGCAACGGCACGATCACCACCACGACGTTGCTCGCGGCGACGGCTTCGGCGGTGTGCGTGGTCGCGCGCAGGCGCCCGGTGGCCACGGCGGCGGCCACGCGCTCGGGCAAGCCCGGCTCCTCGCCGATGGGGCACGCGCCGGCCTCTACGGCCTCGGCGACCTGCGGGTTGCTGTCGCAGCCGATGACCTCATCGGCGTGGCGGGCGAATTGCGCGGCCAGTGGCAAGCCGATCTTGCCGAGACCGACGACGGCCACCGTCAACGACCGCGCATATGGGCTGTTTGCGGTATCTGTCATGTCCGTGTGCTACTTTCCCCTACCTGGATGACCTGGCCGGTGAGGCCGGCGGTCACGATATGCTGGGTGATGGCGACGGCCTTCAGACCATCTTCCCCGGCCACGATGTTGTTGCTCTCCCCGCGCACCGCCGCAACGAAGCTTTCCAGTTCGCGGCGCAGCGGTTCGGCGCGCTCCAGCCGCAGGCGCGTCATGTTGCCTTCGCTCACCCCGGCGATGGCGCTGATCGTGTCCCACTGGCTGCGCACATAGTCGTTTTCGTAGAAATAGAGATCCTGGGTCAGGTAGTTGACCAGGAACATGCCTTTTTCGCCGGTGACGGTCAGTTGGCGGATCTTGTCCGGCGTGAGCCAGTTGATGTCGAGCACGCCGATGGTGCCGTCGCTGAAGCGCAACAGGCCCGACAGCAGGTCTTCGTGTTCGGTATGGATGCGGCGGGCGGTCTCCGCGTACACGCGCACCACATCGGCGCCGCTGAGGTAGCGCATGATATCGACATCATGGGTCGCCAGATCGACCACCACGCCGACATCGCGCACGCGGGCCGGGAACGGCCCCAGGCGCTGCGCGTGCATCTGGAACACGCGGCCCAGTGCCCCGCCCCGCAAGCGCGCCTGCAACTCGGTCAGCGCGGGGTTGTAGCGCTCCACGTGGCCCACCGCCAGCACCACCCCGGCGGCAGCCGCCGCGTCGATGATCTGCTGCGCCTCGTCTACTGTATAGGCCAGTGGCTTCTCGACCAGCAGATGCACGCCCGCCGCGATGACTTCCAGCGCCACGGGGAGGTGGCCCATGGTGGGCACGGCAATCGAGACCGCGTTGGGCCGCGCGCGGGCCAGCAACTCGCCCGGCGTGGTAAAGTGGGGGACGTGGAAGCTATGCCCGGCGCGCTCGGCGGTGGCGGGATCGGCGTCGGCCACGCCGACCAGCGCGACGCCGGGCAGTTCGTTGTAGACGCGGCAGTGGTTGCGGCCCATGGCCCCCGCCCCGATCACCGCCACGCGCAAGGGTGCCGCCCGGTGGCTCATCGGCGGTCCTCTAGCGGTGCCGGACTCCCGCATTCCGGGCACGTCACGCCGGGCGACGGCGCGGTCCCGCCCGGCAGGCGCGCCCCGCATGGGCAGACATACCCAACCAGGCGCGCCGGGTGCCCCACCACCAGACCGTAATCGGGCACATCATGTGTCACCACCGCCCCGGCCCCCACCATGGCGAAGCGCCCGATGGTGATACCGGGCAGGATCACGGCCCCCGCCCCGATGGACGCTCCATAGCCGACCTGAGTCGTCCCCACCACCCAGTCGGCGTCGCTTTTCAGCGAGCCGTCGGGGTTGATGGCCCGCGGCACCCGGTCGTTCGTGAAAATAACGTGCGGGCCGACAAACACCCCGTCAGCCAGCGTCACCCCATGATAGACGCTGGCCCGGTTCTGAATTTTCACGTTGCTGCCGATCTGCACCCCAAAGTCGATATACGCGCCTTTGCCGACGATGCAATTCGCACCGAGGCGGGCGCCTTCCCGGATCTGCGCCTGGTGCCAGATCCGGCAGTTAGGTCCGAGGTCGGCGCCCGCCGCCACCTCCGCCGTCGGATGCACCCGCACGTTCTCTGCAAGCACCACACTAGCCTCTTTCCTAATTCGCGTATACCACAAACAGTCAATTATACCATCTCCGTGCGCGCCGGCAAAGGGCGGGAGTCCGCCGCCGTTTGACACACCGGGATGGCTAGTGTAGAATGACCGCAGCCCAATTGCCGCCGGCGCGCCCGCTCTTGCCGTGAGAGTGCGAGTCTCTCTTGCCTGACCCTCTGCTGATCGCCGGCTCCTGCTGGAATACCGTTGCCTGCCGTCCACGCCCCTGCCGCGAACGGTAGGCGGGATCTCCGCTTTCTTCGGAGCGCTGCATGCCAACGGCCACCTCGTCTGGTTTACGCGTGATCTGCCCCCATGAACGGTAATACCCCCCCGGCGTCCGCGCCCACCCGGCGCCCCGCCCACCCGCTGGCCCCCGACTTTCTCTCCCTGTTCGGGGATGCCGCCGTCGTGCGCTGGGCCATCCAACTGCGCTGGTGGATGCTGGGGGCGATGCTTGGCCTGGGGTTGCTGCTTACGTTGACCGGGGCGCTCACGCAGCAGATGTATATCAACGTGCTGCTCCTCGCCCTCCCGGTGGCCGGCTATAACCTCGTCTTCCTCATCTTATTGCATCTGGCGCCGCTCGGGCGGACCCCAGCCCCTCTTATTCGGCTGCGCTGGTTGCAGGCCCCGCCCGACATGATCGCCATCAGCGTTGCCATCCACCTGTCGGGCGGCGCGACCACGCCGTTTAGCATCTTCTACGTGCTGTTCATTCTTACCGCCGTTGTTTTCACGCCGCGCTACGGCACCTATGTCGCCGCCCTTGAATCCGCGTTGTGCTATACCGCCCTGGTCGTGCTGGAACTCACGATCTGGCCGCCCCCAGCAAACCCCTTGCTGGCTCCCGAGCAGATCGCCGGCCAGACCCGGCAGTTCATCTATGGCTGGCACCTGCTGACCCTGGTGTTTATCCTTGGTGCCGGCGCCTATATGGCAGACCGGCTGGGCCGGCGGATCCTCACCGGTGAGGAAATTATCCAGCGTCAGGTGGGCGATCTCACGCTGCTCTACCGCTTCGGCGATAACCTGAGCGCGGTGCCCAACCTGGAACAGGCCTTGCAATACATCGTCACCGAGTTGAGTGCCATCCTGGACGCCGCCGACTGCTCGCTGGTCCTGCTCAACGAACGCAACGAGGCCGAGATCCGCGCGGCGGTGGGCATCCCGCCCCAGGCGCTGATCGCCTACCGCAAGCGCGTGCTCGATCAGAGCAACCCACTGCTCGCCTCGATGCTGAGCAGCGGGATCGGCATGTTCGCCCCCGATATTGACGAGGTTCCCGGCCTGCGCGACCTGGTGGCCCGGCCCGCGCAATCCTTCTACTCCTTTCCTCTGCGCACCGAAGAGCGGATGCTGGGCATGATCAATTTCAGCTTCACCCGCCCCTACACCATGCCGCCCAGCACGTATGACCTGGTGGCGGCGTGCAGCCGGCAGGCGAGCATGGCGATCGAGCGCACGTTGCTCTACCAGGAAGCACAGCGCGCCGCCCGCGAGATGTCCAGCCTCTACCATATCGGCCTGGCGGCGTCGTCGAGCCTGGAGATCAACAGCGTGCTCAGCCAGATCGCCGACCAGGTGCAAACGCTGCTCGCCCCGGACTCGCTGCTGCTCGCCTTCTACGACGACACGCGCCAACTGCTCGATTTTGTCTTGCACCGCGCCGACGGGCGCATCTGGCCCCGTGAAACGCTGCCGGTGGCCCAGGCGGGGAGCGCGGGCTGGATTGTGGCCCACCAACAACCGCTCTTGATCCGCGATCGCGACAAGGAACTGCCTGATGTGGGCCTGGCGTCCAATGCGGGCGCCGAGGGGCAATCGCTCGTCGGCGTGCCGCTGCTGACCAATAACCGCGTCATCGGCGTCCTCTCCATCCAGAAGCGCGAGCCGGCGGCGTACGGCGACGACGCCCTGCGTTTGCTGTCGGCGATTGCCGCCCAGGCGGCGCTGGCCCTCGAAAATGCCCGGCTGCATGAAGCGACGCGCGAGCAGGCGCTCCGCGACAGCTTGACCGGCGCCTACAATCACGCCGCGCTGCTCGACAACATCACGCGGGGCGTGGAACACGCGGCGGCCAGGGGCGCGCCGGTGGCGCTGATTATGCTCGATATCGACCTGTTCAAGAAGTACAACGATACCTACGGCCATATGGCCGGCGACGACGCGCTGCGCACCGTGGTAACGGCGATCAGCCAGAATATTAAGAGCACCGACAGCGTGGGCCGCTGGGGTGGGGAAGAGTTCGGCGTGCTGTTGCCCGGCGCGGCGTGTGCCCAGGCGCTGCAGGTGGCCTATCGCATCCGCGCCACGCTGGCCCGCATCGAGATGCCGGTCCACAACGGCACCCGCCTGCCGGTGCCCACCGTCAGCCAGGGTATTGCCTGCTTTC
>CBJNAR010000291.1:0-5570 GCA_966434075.1 uncultured bacterium | reverse complement strand
TGATGTCGCGGCGTACCGGGCGAGCGAGTTGGTGCAGCGGGCCATCCGCACCACCGGGGCGGGCGTGATGGGGCGCGGCGCCTAAACGGCTGCGGGCGCGCCTGTCAGACCGTCGCTGGCGGCAGGGGGCGATGCAGCAGCAAGAAGCCACCGGGTTGACCTCGTGTGGTAGGTCACCACCGATTGTATAACGCAATCAGAACCGCGCGGCTGGGCCGCGGTAGGAAAGGAAGTGGGTATGGCTAAGCTTGTGTTCGGAATGAACCAGTCCCTGGATGGCTACGTCGACCATCTGGCGTTTGCGCCCAGCCCCACGCTCTTCCGCCACTTCATCGCGGAGGCGCAGGGGCAGGCGGGCAGTGTGTACGGGCGCCGCCTGTATGAGGTCATGCGCTACTGGGACGACGATCATCCGGAATGGGATGCCGAGGAACAGGCCTTCGCGGCGGCGTGGCGGCACCAGCCGAAATGGGTCGTCTCGCGCTCGTTGCCGGCGGTCGGCCCCAACGCCCGGCTGGTTGCGGATGATCTGGCGGGCGCGATCCGCGCGCTGAAGGCCGAGCGCGACGGGGAGATCGAAGTTGGTGGCCCGGCCTTGGCGCACAGCCTCACCGAACTGGGCCTGATCGATGAGTATCGCATCTACCTGCACCCCGTCGTACTGGGTCATGGCAAGCCATATTTCGCCGGACCCCGGCCGCCGCTGCGCCTTATGGCTCATGAGCGGATTGCCGAGGATGTGATCCGGTTGACCTACGTTCCTGCGTAGTCGCGGGATCCCCCTGGCCCGTTCCCCCTGATCAACGTCGACCTCGGGCTGCCCGAGGCAAGCGGTGCGGGGCCATAAGCGAACCAGAACGCGGGGGCCGGAGGGGCGATCGAGTTGAATTGGCCGGATCCGTTATCAATAGAGGGTAGCTAGCAGCCGGCGGATGGGTCCGTCCGCAAAATTTTCTCCAGCGCTCGGCCCTTGGCTAACTCATCGATCAATTTGTCCAGGTAGCGAATTTCCCGCATCGTGGGTTCGGCGATCTCTTCCAGCCGCACCCCACACACGACGCCTTTAATCAAGGCCCGCGCCGGATTCAGGTGCGGTGCCTGGGCGAAAAAGTGTTCAAAGTCGATCTGGTTGGCCAACTGCGCCGCCAGCGCTTCCGCGCTGTAGCCGGTCAACCACCGAATAATGGTATCCACTTCGGCTTGCGTCCGGCCTTTTTTCTCCGCCTTCGCCACGTAATGGGGATAGACACTGGCCACACTTGTGGTATAGATGCGATGTTTGGTCATGCTACGTCCTTCTTGGCTGGGGATGCTCCAGGATCGCGCGGCGGAGCCGCCGCTGATCGCGCGCACCCGGCGGATGCGGTCCGCGCAGCGGTGCTGGCTGGCCCGCCAGTCATTCTAGGCGGCGGCGCTTGGCCGGATGCCATGAGCGACTCCCGTAACCGGCTGCGCCGACTCGACCCACCCCACCGCTGTATTGTACAGCAATTCAGCCCCGCGGTGCACATGCGCTCCGCCAGGGCCGCGGCTGCTCGCAGCGGGCTGCGCTGCTTGGAGCACCTGGACGAACTCGAACGCGCGCCGGCGCTGATCGAGGTGATACACAGCCCGGCCCGCACCAGTCTGCGCTACCGTGTCGTCGAGTAGCCGGGGGGGACGCGCCGCGCCGGTATGCGTCGACGAGGCCGGGCAAATGGGGGACGCCGGGCGCGCGGGCGAGCGCGAAGCGGCCCCGGTCGGAGGCGCGCACGGGCCGCCCCTGCGGTACCGCCGCGCCGATCCCGCGGTCCTCCTGCGGGATCGCGGCGCTGCAGGCCACCGCCTGCAGCCCGCCCGCCCCGGCTGCGCCGCTCCGCGCGTGGCAGAACCACGCGCAGAGGGGCAGCGGCTGGTCTGGCCCGAGCGGCAGGATCAGGTGGCGCGACATCTGGGCAAGGTCGGCGCGAACGAGCCGGCGGAATACTGGCAACACCAATTTTGGCTCAGCTACGGGACCTCACCTATTGCCGCTCACCCGGCGCACTCCCGGCGCAAGAGCGCGTACCGGCGCGCGTCGTAGAAGGTAGCATACCGAATAAGTGGTATCCCGTGGAGTGGAGCACTCCACACGGGTTCTGGCGAATTCGCGTGCAAAACCCGGCACGGACGATCTTGTGCTATACTCGCCGTCGGATGGACTCGTCATTGCAGCCGGGCGATCCGGTGATCTGGTGGAAGCGCGTGCCCGGTAGCCCCTATGTTGTGCCGCTGGCCGCGACCGTGCTCGCGGTCACGGCGCACCGCGTCAACATCCAGGCCGATGATGACGGCCGGCCGGTGATCCGCTACGTCCCGCCGGCCCGGCTGCAACCGCGTGACCCGCCGAATCGCAGGGAAAGGAAGGATCGGTGATGGCACACCACCCCGCCCCGCCGCAGCCTGATTCGCCCGACCTGCTGCGGCGGGGGAATGGCAGCGATCCGGCCAGGAGCGGAGTTTTCTGGCGAGTGGCGCGCGGCTCGCGCAGTTCGCCGAACTGACACCGCCTGAGCAAACAGAAGAGGATGCGGCGGCGACGCTGGCACTAACCGCGGAAGAGCGCGAGTACCTGGCGGCGAGCTTGGCGGAGCAACAGCGCCTGGAAGCTGCAGAGCAAGAGCGCCATGCGCGAGAGTTGTCCTTGGAAAAGCGATCTGCCAACCGTCTGCGCTATCTGGTAGCGGGTCTGGTAGTCTTCCTGCTGGTCGCGGGAGGGCTAGCAGCCTGGGCGCTCACCCAGAGTCAGGTGGCCCAGGCTAATGAGCAAGCCGCCCGCGCCAGCCTGGCCCATGCCGATGCCCTGCGGCTGGACGCTGATGTCGATAGCTTGATCTCCTCGCACGGTCCGAACGACCTGGCTGCCCTCCTTATCGTCCGCTCGCTCAATTTCGACTACACGCCCCAGGCCGACGTGCAGCTCTCTGCCGCCACTAACTGGACGTTTCCCGCCCGGGAGTTCGTGGGCCATACCAATGGGGTGAATGACGTGGCCATCTCCCCGGACGGCAAGTACCTGGCCACGGCGTCCACCGATGCTACCGCTGCCCTCTGGAACCTTGCGACGGGTAAGCAGTTGCACGTCTTCTCCGGCTACGGCGGTAGCGTCGTCACCGCGCGATTCTCGCCTGACGGCAAGTATCTCCTTACCAGCTCCGAAGACAAGAGCGTTCACATCTGGGACATAGCCACAGGACAAAGTGTGCGCGTCTTCGCGGATAACCCTGACATCGTCGATGCGGCCGTCTTCTCCCCCGACGGCAGGCGCGTGGCCGCCTCCGTCGAGGATGGCATTGCCAGGGTGTGGGATATCGCCAGCGGCCAGCTGGTGCTCCAGATCCGCAACCCCGGATACATTGGTGTGGGCTACTCACCCGACGGCAAGTACCTGGCGACAGGGGGAGTGGACCCCAGCCACATCGCCCGTATCTGGGATGCCTCCAGCGGGCAATTGGTGCAAACCTTCACCGGTCATACCGACAATGTCAACAATCCCGTGTTCTCGCCGGACGGCAAATATCTCGTTACGCCGAGTGATGACGGCACCGTGCGCATCTGGGACAGCGCTACTGGCAAGACCCTGCATGTACTGATGGGGCATACCGGCGGCGCCACCGGGGTCGCCTTCTCCCCAGACGGCAAGCGGCTGGCCACGGGTAGCGCAGACCGAATCGCGCGGATATGGGATGTTTCGACCGGCCAGCTCGTGCAGACGTTGAGCGGACACAAGGACGGGGTCGGCGGTGTTGCCTTCGCCCCGGACGGCAAATGGCTCGCCACTGCCAGTGCCGACCACACCGCCCGCTTATGGCCCGTCCAGGCCGCCACGGGACCCCGCATCTTCGCCGGGCATACGGATGTGGTGCAACGCGCCACCTTTTCACCCGACGGTAAATATATCGCCACTGCCAGCGTCGACAATACGGCCCGGCTGTGGGATGCCGCCACAGGCGCCCAGTTACGCCAGTTCACTGGTCACACGGGCTGGGTAGACACCGCTATCCTCTCCCCGGACGGCAAGACGCTGCTCACATCCAGTAAAGACGCCACAGCGCGGCTCTGGGACGTGGCGACGGGGACGCAGCTAAGGATCTTCCACGGACACACGGACGGTCTCAATAGCGCCTACTTCTCTCGGGACGGCAAGACAATAGTGACGGCCAGCGACGACAAGACAGCGCGGCTCTGGGACGTGGCGACGGGGAAGCAGCTAATGATCTTCACCGGACACACGGATGTCGTCAACAAGGCGGTCCTCTTACCTGACGCCAAGCTGGTGCTGACCGGCTCCGCTGACGGTACGGTCCGGCTTTGGGATGCTACCACCGGCAAGGAAGTGCGCCGCTACACGGGCCATGTAGGCCCCGTCCGCCCTAGCTTATCACCCAGTGGCAAAATGATGGTGACCGCCGGCGACGACGGCACAGTGCGGCTGTGGGATGTGCAGAGCGGCCAGGAACTGCGCCGCTTTGGCGTGCCTGGTGTGGCTATGCATACAGCCGAATTCTCGCCGGACGGCCGTATGATCGCCGCCGGAGGGCGTGGTGAGGAGATCCAAGTTTGGGATGTGCAGAGCGGCCAGGAGTTGCGGCGCTTCAATGGGCAAGGCGGGGAAGTAAGAAGTGTGGCATTCTCCGGGGACGGCAAGCAGATACTTGTCGCTAACGCCGACAAGACCGCCCGGCTCTGGCCGGCTGATTACCATGCTACTATCCGTGCCCTATGCGGCGAATTGACGCGCGACCTGACACCTGATGAGCGCACCCAATACGGAATAACTGATCAGGGGCCCACCTGCCTAGCACGCTAATGCTCAGCACGGCCTTTGCCCTGGCGCACGGTCAACGCCGGGGGCGCCGGGCTGTAATCGGCCAGGTGCAGGGCTGCGAGCTCGCCCCGGCGCAAGCCCGTGGCGTAGAGCACGGCGATCAGGGCGGCGTCGCGCAAGCCCGCTATGCTGGGGTCGGCGGCGCAGGCTTCGAGCAGGGTCCGTAGTTCGTCGGCCGGCACGGCGCGCCCGGCGGGCAGCCGGCTGCCGCGCACCGGCTTGACCTGGCGGATGCGCTCCAGTTCCTCGACGGGCAAATAGCCCAGGTTCCCGGCGCTGGCGGCGACGCCGCGCAGGGCAGTCAGGGTGGTATTGATCGAGGCCGGGGCCAGCGCGCGCTCCTGGAGGGCGGCGCGGATGGCGGCGACATGGGCGTAACGCAACTGCTCCCAGGGCACAGCCTCGACGGACGGAGACCCGAGCAACCCGGCGATGGTGCGCAGGCGCGCGGCCATCGAGCGGCGGCCGGCGGGGGCTAGGCCCGCTAGGTAGACGGCTTCGGGCCGGGCACTGGCGGGCGGGCGGGCCGCAGTGGTTAACGCGGCACGGTCATCGTCGCGACGGGATTGACATTACCAGAGGCAATCCCAGGCGCGGAGTCAGCGGAATCGGGCGGCGTGGGCATGAGCAATCCTTTCCAGCGACGCAAAATTAGATCCGTGAAGGACACTTCTAGCACCAAGCCCCCGGCGCCGCAACCCCAGGCCCAGGCCATTTGGCCAGG
>CBJNAR010000290.1:0-5574 GCA_966434075.1 uncultured bacterium | reverse complement strand
TGCCCGGCGGCGCTCGCCCGCCAGCGCCCGGCCACGGCATCCAGGTCGATGCGGTGGCCGCCCATGCGTACCTGCACCGTCTGGCGCCCGCAGAGCTGGGTGCCGTCGAGCGCAGCGCGCGCCCCGCCGCCCAGGAACTCGAACTCCCGCCGCCCGCAGGCCGGGCACTCCGGATCGGGTGCGCCGTCGCCCAGCCGATCGAACCGGCCCTCCCACACATCGAGCGCCAGCAGGCCGCGTGGTGGGTCGCCGCCCAGCAGCAGTTGCAGCGCGGCGGCTCCGGCCAGCCCGGCTACCACCTGCACGGCGGGGCCGAGTACGCCCGCTGTCTCGCAGGTCGGACTGGCGCCGGGCGGCGGCGGGGTGTCGAAGAGGCAGCGCAGGCACGCCGTCTGCCCCGGTCGCACCACCATCACCATGCCCGCGGTGCCCAGCACAGCGCTGTAGATCCAGGGTCGCCCGGTCTGCACGCAGGCGTCGTTGAGCAAGTAGCGCGCCGCGAAGTTGTCGGTCGCATCGAGCACCAGGTCCGTATCGGCGATCAGTTCGCCGATATTCTCCGTGGTGGCATCTACCACCCGCGGCTCCAGGGTCACGCCGCCGTTGATCGCCTGGAGATGGGCCTGGGCCGCGATGGCCTTGGGCAACGCGGCCGCCACATCGGCTTCGGTGTACAGTACCTGGCGCTGCAAATTATGCAATTCGAGGTAATCCCGGTCGATCAGGCGCAGTGTGCCCACGCCCGCCCGCGTCAGGCTCTCGGCCAGGGCCGAGCCGAGCGCACCGAGCCCCAGGATGGTGACCCGTGCCGCCCGCAGGTGCGCCTGTCCGCTCCGCCCGACACCGGGCAACACCATCTGGCGAGAATACCGGCTCCATTCGTCCATGCTGATCCTCCTGGCTGCGCCCGGGTGAGTCGTCCCAGATGCGAGGGTACATCCGCGGTATGTGTTGCCGGGCGGCAAATGCGGAACTCGTCTTTTCGCCTACAAGGCGGAGATTCTTCGCTGCGCTCAGAATGACATATCCATATGAAACACCTGACGGCCGACCGCTGACCGCTGACCGCTGACCGCTACGCCGTCAACGCCGCCTCGATAGCGTCGGGCAGGTCGGTGACAGCGCGGGCCTGGATGTCGCCGTCCACGCGCGGGGCGCGGCCGGTCTTGGGGTAGACGGCGCGGCGGAAGCCGAGCTTGGCCGCCTCGTTCAGCCGCCGGTCGAGCTGGCCCACGCTGCGCAGTTCGCCCGACAGCCCCACTTCGCCGATCACGGCCAGTTCCGGGTCCACCTGCACGTTCTTAAACGAGGAGGCAATGGCAACCGCCACGGCCAGGTCCACCGCCGGCTCGTCGATCTTCAGGCCGCCGACCACGTTGACATACACGTCCTGGTTATAGAGCGGCACGCCCATGCGCTTGGTCAACACGGCCAGCAGCAGGTGCAGGCGGTTGATGTCGATGCCGTTGGCCGTGCGGCGCGGCATCCCGGTGGCGCTGGGCGTCGTCAGCGCCTGCACCTCCACCAGCAGCGGGCGCGTGCCCTCCATGGTCACGGCCACCGTGGACCCGGAGACGCCGCTGCTGCGCTCGGCCAGGAACGCAGCCGACGGGTTCGGCACTTCAATCAGCCCCTCGGCGGCCATCTCGAACACGCCCACCTCATTAGTTGAGCCGAAGCGGTTCTTGACGCTGCGCAACAGGCGATACTGGTGGAAGCGGTCGCCTTCCAGGTAGAGCACGGCGTCCACCATGTGCTCCAGCACCCGCGGCCCGGCGATGTTGCCCTCTTTCGTCACGTGGCCGACCAGGAACATCGGGATATGCGAGGTCTTGGCCTGTTTCATCAGCGCCGCGGTCGACTCGCGCACCTGGGTCACGCTGCCTGCGGTGGAGGGCAGTTCGGGCAGGAACACCGTCTGGATCGAGTCGATCACCACCAGCCCTGGCTTCATCTGGCTGATATGGTTGCGCACCGTGTCCAGGTCGCTCTCGCCCAGCAGGTAGAGGTCGGGTTGGTGCAGTCCCAGCCGCTCGGCGCGCAGCTTGATCTGCTGGATCGACTCCTCCGCCGAGACATACAGGACTTTCCGCCCACCCGTCGCCAGTTGTGCGCTTACGTCCAGGAGCATGGTCGAATTATGGACAATCAGGTCATTTGCCACAAAGTTATGCGGTCCCGGTACAGTGAGATCATATACCGCCGCTTCACCCGCCGGTTCAATGGCCGTGATGGTGTCCCAATATACATCTCCATCACCTAATGCGATAAAATAGGGGTCAGGCAAGACCTTTGCCAACTGCGACACCGTGGATCGGCAAAGAGGCGCCTCGTGCCGTCGGTTGGCGATGCGCACACCAGCTTGCTGCGAAAGCTCGCGGAAGGTGCGAGAGCCCTTGGCCGCTATAAGCCGCGACCAGAATTCGGGGCCGGTCGGGATCGTGTCGCGCTGCGTTGATGGGGCTTGCACCGCACTGAGCGCCGCGATTTGCGCCTGCGCCGCAGCGCGACCCATGATGCCGATTTCCGCGAGAAATTGCTGCACTGTGTTTACGCCGAGCAGCACAATCTCATAGGACGTGTACGGCTGCCCGTTAACCTGGCCCAGCTTCGACCGTAGCGTCGCCACCAAGCCAAAGCGCAACAGCAGATGCTGGACATCTTCTGCCAACCGTCTGCTGATCGTACTGTACGAGATACCAACAACACCGCGCTTGTTAATGTAGACGGATCCATCACAGGTAAACAGGGTTTTGAGGAAGATCACCATCTCTTCGCGCGGGAGCCGGAAAATGCAGGTAGGGACGGCTTTGGTCGCGGCTTTCTTATAGCGCAGACCGACATCCTCCAACAAGCGAGCTATGGGAGTCACCATCGCTGCTTTGTCTCGCGCCTCGGGCCTTAAATTACTGAGCGGGATATCCAATGCACCAGCAAGGCGTTGCAGGTTTTCCATACTGGGGACCGCTTGTCCGCGTCCCCAGATCCACAAATTCTTGTGTGCAACGCCGGCGCGGCGCGCCCACTCTGCCCAACTGATGTTGTTAGCGGAGCGGGCAGATCGGATCGCCTCTGCCACTTGCTGGCGGTGCAATCGGCGTTGTTGGCCGTCATTGGCGAAGCGGTATTGCATCGCCTTAGTTTTTGCTTTGGGGTAAATTACGAGCTGCATATCGAATGCAGTGGCGATCCCTCGTAAGTCTTCAGCTACTTCCGGGAGCGCAGCCGTCACAGTGATTTGCGCTTGCGCCGATCCATCGGAAAGCACATAAGCGATTAGCTTGACGACGTGCTCCGGCAACGACTCATTGCCGAAATACGGCAGCGCTCGTGGGGCCGCGACGCGATCGCCCGCCCGCAACGCGCTAACGGGATGCCATCCATGCGGTGTGAGCACAGGATGCGAGGGCGTACAGCGCAGCTTGCGCCCTAGCTCAGTCGTTAATTCCACAATGGGATGCACCCCCCGGTCATGGAACATGCTGACTTGAGCCGTATCGAGACGTAAGGTGTCCGTATTCACCGCTAAAACAGGGCGGGGCTGGTCGTGCCATGCGGTAATTGGTAGGAAGTCACCCGTTGTGGGGTCCAGCACCCGGCTTTCGGCGGTCAGGCATTTCCCAATTCCCGGATCCCCGCTCATCAGCGTGAGCGAGCCGGGGACGACGCCCCCGCCCAGCACGCGATTGAACTCGCTGCCCGGCACCACCAGGCGCGGGAAGGCGTCGGCGCTGACTTCGGGTAGGGGCACCGGCTTGCCGCCGTCGGTGCGCAGCAGCGCCGCGGCCCGGTTGACAGCCGTCGCCGACGCGCCCTGCACCGTGATCTCGGTGTAGGTGTTCCACTCGCCGCAGTCGGGGCAGCGGCCCTGCCACTTGGGCGATTCGCTGCCGCACTGCTGGCAGACGTACATGATCTTGCTTTGCGACCGGGGGGGCATGCGTGGCTCTCCTGCTAGGCTGGCGGCGACCAAATGTTCTATTCTGCTATTATACCATGTCCGCCCGGCCCGTGCTATACACGGCAAGGCCGGTCGCAGCCCGTGCGACCGGCCTCGCGGGGAGCGGCGGGGCCTTAGACGACGTTGTCGTCGTCAGCCGGACCGGCGGGCGGGACCGCTGGCGGTGTGCTGGCCGGCTGGTCCACGTGCGGGGCATCCTTGTCGTGATGGAACAGCCCGGTCACGGCATCATGGATGCCGCGCGCCAGGTCGTGGGCTCCTTCCGCCACGGCGTGGCCCGCTTCGGGTCCCAGGTTCATGATATCGTCGACCAGGCCGTGGCTCTCATGCTCGGCCTTGTGGCCGGCGTGCTCGGCTTTGTTCGCCATTTCCTCGCCCGTCGCCTGGGCATTATCCCTGGCGCGGTTCAGTTCATCGTCCATGGTTCTCTCTCCTTTATACTAACAGGGGCGATAGGCCGCCAAGCGACCTGTAGCACGAAACGTACCCTGTTGGCGTGGGCTGTCCAAGCCGTCCCGCGGCGGCCTGCCCGCCGGAACCACCCAAAAGTACTATGCGCGATAGCCCGAATTATGACCGTTCATCTATTGCCTCTAGATCGAGAATCCTGTAGATTTATAGTGAAACTATCCGCCTTCGATACAGAAAACCCCACCGGCTACGCGACCGCCCCTGCTATCGGAGAACCACGTACCACGCCGAGAGCTTACGAGCCTCGTGCAGCCTGGAAAGGAATCAATGGTCGAATCCCTAACCCCCTCGCCGGCGCCCGGCAACGACGCGCTGCCCATTGCCCTGGCCGATGTGCAGGCCGCCCATGCGCGCGTGCGGGCGGCGATTGTGCGCACGCCGCTGCTGCGGCTGCGCGGCCCCGGCATCCCGGAAACGGCGTCCGTCTGGCTGAAGCCGGAGAATCTGCAACTGACCGGGTCCTTCAAGCTCCGGGGCGCCTACAACAAACTGGCCTCGCTGAGCGCCGAAGAGCGGGCGCACGGCGTGATCGCCTATTCGAGCGGCAACCATGCGCAGGGCGTGGCCTGCGCGGCCCATCTGCTCGGCATCCATACCACCATCGTCATGCCCGAAGATGCCCCGCCGGTGAAGCTGGCAGCCACGCGGGGCTGGGGCGCCGACGTGGTGCTTTGCGCGCCCGGCTCCGAAGCCCGGCGCGAACTGGCCGAAGCGTTGCAGCGCGAGCACGGCTACGTGCTGGTGCCGCCCTACGATGATCCGCTGATCATGGCCGGGCAGGGTACGGCCACGCTCGAAATCCTGGAGGATCTGCCCGATCTCGACCTGCTGGTGTTGCCGTGCGGCGGCGGCGGACTGCTCAGCGGCAACACCACCGCGCTCAAGGGCCTGCGGCCCCAGGCTCGGATCATCGGCGTCGAGCCGGAACTGGCCGCCGACGCCAACGCGTCGCTGGCCGCCGGGCACATCGTCCAGTGGACGGGCGCGCAAACGGGCCGCACCGTGGCCGACGGGTTGCGCACGCAGTCGGTCGGGCAGCGGCCCTGGCAGGTGATCAGCCGCCAGGTCGATCGCCTGACCACGGTGAGCGAAGCGGCCATCCTCGATGGGGTGCGCTACCTGGCGCGCTATGCGCACCTGGT
>CBJNAR010000289.1:0-5604 GCA_966434075.1 uncultured bacterium | reverse complement strand
CCGCTCGAACGCGGGCAACCCCTGGAGCGGCTGCCAGGACGGGCTCTCGCGCATCACCCGCTCGCCGTACCACAGGCCGCGGTTCAGCGCGTCTTCCAGGATCGCCACGGCCAGGTCCGGCTGCCCCACCCGCGCCGCCATGCACGAGCGCAGGTAGAGCACATTCGCCGCCTCCTCCGGGAACCGGTCGCCCTCGCGCGTCAGGATCTCCAGCGCCCCGGCGTAATCCTGGGCCTGGTAATGTTCCATTGCCTCCGCTTGCACTTCCTCATAGGTTTGCATCGTCATAGCTGCCTCCCGGCTTAGGAATGGGGCGTGGATCCCACCCGCCTGGCCCGCCCGGTTGTCTTTTACCGGGGCGATGCTTATAATAAGGCAACATACGCCGATCCAACAAGTGCCGGCGCCGCCGCACCCATGTGTAAAGGAGCTTTCCCACCATGCAGCCCAATGCCAAAATGATCCAGCAGTTGCAGGCCAAGCTGATGAAGATCCAGGAAGACCTGGGCAACGAGACCGTCGAAGCCTCCGTGGGCGGCGTCGTCACCGTGGTCATGACCGGGCACCACGAGGTGCGCTCGGTGAAGATCGACCCGGAAGCGGTGGACCCGTCGGATGTCGAGATGCTGGAAGACACCATGGTCACCGCCTTCAACCAGGCGCTGGAAAAGGCGTCGGCGCTGGCGCAGGAACGCATGAGCGCCGTGACCGGCGGGATGAAGATCCCCGGCCTCTTCTAAAGCGGCGGCCAGCACAACGGCGCCGGGCCAGGGGCGATCGGCTGATCACCCCCGCCCGGCGCCGCGGCCCGGTGCGCCGGCTTAGCTGTGCCCGCCGGCCACGAACTCCTTCTCCACTCGCCGCGTGACCGCCACGCGAGGACCGTTCTCTGCCGCCCGTGGCTTGCGCGCGTCCTGCGCGCGCACCAGCAGCACCGGCGTCCGCGCGCTTTGCACCACCTTCAGGGCCACGCTGCCCAGCCAGAGCCGCTGCAGCCCGCTGCGCCCGTGCGTGGCCATCACGATCAGGTCCGCCGCCGCTTCCTCCGCTGTGTCCAGAATCGCCTGGGCGGGACTCCCCGCCCTGACCTGAATTTCAACTGTCAGCCCGGCGTTTATGAGCCGCGCGGCCTGCTGTTGGAGATAGGCGTCCAGTCGCTCGGTCTCGGCCAGGCGGTCTTCCAGCCGCCAGACCGGGATGTCGCCCACTTCGGCGGCCAGGAACTCGTCAGGTTCGGGGGCCACCGCCACCAGCAGCAAGCTCGCACCCGTGGCCGCCGCCACGGCATACGCCTGGTCCAGGGCCTGCTCGGCAAACGGCGAGCCGTCGAGCGGCACGATGATGGTGCGGTAGGGCAGCGCATGCATGGGCGGCGGCGCCATGCCGTCGTCGTCGGGGCGCACCAGCAGCAGCGGTGCCGGCGTCGCGCGCAGCACCTTCTCGGCCACGCTGCCGAACACCCAGCGGCTCACCCCACTCCGCCCATGCGTCGCCATGGCGATCAGGCGCACGCCCGGCGCTTCCTGCGCGTATTGCACAATCGCCGTCGCGGGATCACCCCGCAGCACGAGGATGCGCATCGGCACGCCGCTCGACGCGAACCGCTGCGTCACCCCGGCCAGGTAGGCGTCGGCCTCGTCGCGATGCTGGGGGCGCGGACGGTAGGTGATCACCGGCGCCTGGATAGCCTCGGCCAGCGGCTCCGCGCCCAGCGTCGGCGGCGTCACCCGCAGCAGGGTCAGCGACCCGCCCAGGGCGCGGGCCAGAGCGAGCGCCGGCGGCAGCGCCGTCTCCGCCACCAGCGAGCCGTCAAGGGGAACCAGAATCTCGGTTTGCATAGGGATTGGACCTCCTTCTCGTGGCGCGGGGCCGTGCCCGCGATGTCTATGGATCACCCGCTGGCGCGCCCGTAGCATAAGAGCAGCGGGATACGCGCCGGCCGGCCGCAAATCAGGCAGGGATGGCCGCGGGCACGGCGGCTTCGCGCGCCCGCACCAGCAGCACCGGCAACGTCGATCCCTGCACCACCTTCATCGCCACGCTGCCCAGCCACAGCCGCTGCAGCCCGCTGCGTCCGTGCGTCGCCATCACGATCAGCCCGGCGTGGGCCTCCGTGGCGGCATGCAGGATCGCGTCCGCCGGGCGCCCGTTGACGATCTGCGTCTCGACGCTGATCCCCGCCCGGCGCAAGGGTTCCGCCTGCTGCTCCAGGTAGGCCGTCAGGTGCGCGACCTCGGTCTGGTACTGGGCGGGCACCGGCGCGGGGGTCAGGCCGCTATCGGTGGCCGCCATGTCGTCGGGCACCGGCAACGCGCTGATCAGCCGCAGCGCCGCGCCCGTGGCCCGCGCGCTCGCAAACGCCACTTCCAGCGCCTGCTCGGCGAAGATCGAGCCATCCAGCGGCACGAGGATGGTCTGGAGGTCGCTTGCCGGGGTCGCCGGGGCGTCGTTCCCGGTGGGGCGGACCATCAGCAGCGGGACCGGGGCGGCGTGCAGCACTTTCTCGGCCACGCTACCCAGCATCCAGCGGCTCAGCCCGCTGCGCCCGTGCGTCGCCATCGCGATCAGCGTCACCTCCGGGTGCTCCTCGGCATAGGCGATAATCGCCGCCGCCGGGTCGCCGTCCAGCCCGGTGGTCTCCACCTCCACCCCGGTTTGCTTCAGGCGCATCGCCGCGTCGGTCAGATAATCGCGCGCCAGGTCCATATCGTGGAGGGTATTCTCATAGCCGACCAGGGGCGTCGGGATCGTCCAGGCCGTCGGCGGCGCGACCATAGCCGGGGCGCTCACCCGCGTCAGCACGACGACACCGCCCGTGGCCCGCGCCCAGGCCGCCGCGCGGGGCAGCACCGTCTCGGCCAGCGGCGAGCCATCCAGGGGAACAAGAATCTTGGGTTGCATGACAGATACCTCTTCCTGCGACCTGCGGTCGCGCACGCTGCCCTTCCGGCAGCGAAATATTAGCCAGCTTGAGGCGCGCGGCACGCACCGCGCGCATTATCAGTATAGCCCCTGGGCCTAAATATCCCGGTAGCCTGGAGGTTGCAGTTTGGCAAAAAACGGTGGACGTTTGGTGTGGGGCCGGAGTAAGGGACCACAGGCCGCGAGGGCGGCCTGAATGTCCCTAAATGTCGAGGAAGAGCGCGCCGTCGGGGGTCATGGCGGCGTGGGCCATGCGCGGCGTGTTGAAGGCGAAGCCGGGACGACCGTGGGTATCGAGCACGATGACGCCGCCGTAGCCGGGCAGCGCCGCCAGCCGATCCAGGGCGGCCGCCGCGGCCGCGGCCGGATCGAGCCCGGCGGGCGGGCCCAGGGCTTCCACGGCCCGGCGCGCCAGCCCCACTTTGAGGATGAGTTCGCCGTGGCCGGTGCTCGACGCCCCACCGCCCGCGTCGGCGTAGAACCCGGCGCCGACGATGGGCGAGTCGCCCACGCGACCGGGGTGCTTGAACTGGCTGCCGCCGGTGGACGTGCCCGCCACCACCTGGCCCGCGCGGTCGAGGGCCACCGCGCCGACGGTGCCGCCCGAGGTGGGCGGGGTGAACATGGTCGCCACGTCGAAGGTGGGGTCGCGACGCAGCGCCTCCCAGCGCTCCCGCTCGCGCGGCACGATCAGGTCGGCATCAGCGGCCAGCGGTAGGCCGCTCGCGCGGGCGTACTCCGCCGCGCCCTCGCCGACCAGCATCACGAAGCGCCCGCTCTCCATCACGCGCCGGGCCAGGGTGATCGGATTCGCCACGCCGCGCACGCCCGCCACCATGCCCAGGTCGAGCGTCGGCCCGTGCATGATGCCTGCGTCGAGTTCGACCACGCCGTCGCGGTTCAAGTAGCTACCCCGCCCGGCGTCGAAGGTGGGATCGTCTTCCATCAGCCGGATGGCGGCTTCGATCGCATCGAGGGCGCTGCCACCGCCGCGCAATACCGCCCAACCGGCCAGGGCCGCCGCCTGCACGCCCGCACGATAAGCGGCCACCTCGTCGCCGGGGATGTTGCCCGCGCCGCCGTGGACGACCAGCGCGATGGGCGATTCGGGGGCCGCCATCAACGGAGCAGCCCGTAGGTGCGCAGGAAATCGTCGATGCGGGTGAGCGCATCGGCCACCGTGGCCGCCTGCTGCCAGCCGTGGCCCTCGCCGGGGTAGATCTGCAACTCCACGGTCTGCCCGCGCGCCCGCAACCCGTCGTAGATCCGTTGCGCCTGGGCCACCGGCACCGCCCGATCCTCGGCGCCCTGCAAGATGAGCAGCGGCGCCTGGATGCGGTCCAGGTGGAAGATCGGCGAGCGTTCCTTATAGAGCGCGGCGCTTTCGGGCAACGGGCCGAGCAGCTGGTCGAGATAACGGGCTTCGAGCCGGTGCGTGGTGCGCGCCAGTTCGAGGTGGTCCGAGATGCCGAACAGGTCGACGCCCGCCTTGAAGCGGTCGGGGTAGAGCACCAGCAACTGCAACACGGCATAGCCGCCCGCGCTGCCGCCGATGGGCACCACGCGCCCGGCGTCGATCCCGCCCCGCGCGATCACGGCGTCCACCCCGGCCAGGATGTCGGCCATGTCGGCGCCGCCCCACTCGCCCCGTTCGGCCACGGTGAAGGCGCGACCATAGCCCGCGCTGCCGCGGTGATTGGGCATCAGCACGGCCCAGCCGCGCTGCACGAAATACTGGATCATCGGCTGGAACGTGGCGTTGGATTGCCCGGTCGGGCCGCCGTGGACCCAGACGAGCAGGGGCGCGCGCTCTTGCACCCGCAACGCGGGCTGGTACAGCAACCCCGGCACGGTCAGGCCATCGGGTGCCTGCCAGGTGATCGCCTGCGGCGCCACGGCGCCATCCTCTACGCCGCCCACCGCCCCGGTCGCCAGCACACGCCGGGCGCCCGTCTGCAAATTGTACGTCACGATCTGCGGCGCCGTGGCCGGGCCGCTGAACCCGGCTAGCAAGTAGCCGCCGTCGGGCGAGCAGCGCAGGCCGGTGTAGACGCCCGGCGCCACCGGGAGATCGCGCCCTGCCCCGCTTGCCACCTCGACCACGCGGATGCCCCAACTGCCCGCCAGGTTGCGCCCCAGCACGATGCAGGTGCTGTCCGGTGTCCAATCAAAGGTGCGCACGCCCGACCCCCAGGGCGGTGTGCCGTGCTCGACCGCCTCTTCGACCAGCGGGCGCGGGTTGCTGCCGTCAGCATCGGCCAGCCAGAGGTTGAGGTAGCCGGTCTTGTCGCATAGGAAGGCTAGCCGGCGGCCGTCGGGCGACCAGCGCGGCTGGCTGTAGCTCACGCCCGCCCCGGCCAGCACCGCCCGCTGCGCCCCGGTGGCCACATCGCACAGGACGATGCGGCTCTCGTCCCAGCCCATGTTGGGCACGTCCCACTCGACCCAGGCCAGGCGCGTCTCGTCGGGGTGCCAGGTGGGGTCGACGACAAAGTCGGCCTCGGCGGGGATGATGCGCGGCCAGGCGCCTTCGCGCACGTCGATCAGCCCGACATCCGCCGTCTGGCCGTTGTCGGTGACGAAGGCGAGGCGGGCGCCGCCGGGAGCGAAGGTGGGGGCCAGCGCGCGGGTGCCGGCGATGGTCGCCAGGCGGCGGCCCGGCCCACCGGCCAGCGGCATCAG
>CBJNAR010000288.1:0-5608 GCA_966434075.1 uncultured bacterium | reverse complement strand
TAGCGAAATCTCGGTCAAGGTCGCGGAAGTGCTGCCCAAGGTAGCCGATAGCGCCGTGGCGCCCGCGCTGGCGACCGTCCACCGCCTGTCGGACAAGCCGCTGACGCTGACCGGCGCCGGGCCCGACGGCAAGGTGCTGAGTTGGACTGTGCCGCCGTCGACCCTGCGCACCTGGCTGCAGATCAGCGCGGATGCCGCGGGCGCCCCGGTGGTCGCCGATAAACTGGACGCGGCGAAGGTGAGCGTTTACCTGCAGGGGCTGACCGGAGACCTCAAGCGTGCCCCCAAGGATGCCGGCCTCGCGCTGCCCAATTACGCGACCTCGGCCAGCCTGACCCCCGATGTGGCCGGGCAGCAGTTGAATGTGGAGGCGTCCCTGCCGCTGGTGCAGGCTGCCGCCGCCGGGGATGCCCGCGCCACCGAGCTGGTGCTCGACCCCGTGCCCGCCGCCGTCAATGGGACCATGCTGCTACCGCTCAAGGATCAGCTCGATGCCGCCATGACGAACGGCCTGACCCTATCGGGCGGCGGTAAGACCTATCAGGTGTCGGGCCGCCGGCTCGCGCTGATCCTCTATGTCGAGCCGAGTCCCGCCGGGTCGCCGTTGCCCTACCAGATCACCGTGAACGACCGTGACCTGGCTCGCCTCGCCGCCCAGGTCGCCGACGATGTCGATGTGCCGGCGCAAAACGCCACCTATCGCCTGGTGAACAACAAGGTCACTCTAGTGCACCAGCCGGCGAACGGTATCCGGGTCGATCAAGATAAGACCGGGGCGGCGATCAAGGACGCCGTTCTCAACGGTAAGGCGACGGCAGACCTGACACTGCTCACCGTGAAGCCGCAGTTCGACGCGACCGATCTCGCCGACCAGATCCTGACGCCGGATCTGCTGCAGGCCGATAGCACCTACTACGGCAGTTCCTCACCCGAGCGCAACTGGAACGTGACGCTGGGCGCGCAAAAGCTCGACGGCTGGCTGGTCCCGCCCGGCGGCGTCTTCAGCACCAACGACGCGCTCGGCGAACTGACCCTGGACGCCGGGTTCAAGATGGGCTGGGCCATCCTGGTCCAGGCCGGCAACGCGACGACCATCCCCTCGGAAGCGGGCGGTATCTGCCAGGTGGCGACCACGCTCTTCCACCCGGTCTTCTGGGCCGGCCTGCCGATTGTCGAGCGCCACCACCACAGCTACTGGATCGAGAGCTACGGGCTCAAGCCGCTTGGCATGCAGGGCCTGGACGCGACGATCTCGCCGCCCGACTCGGATTTCCGCTTCAAGAACACCACCGGCAACTGGCTGCTGATCCGCGCGATCGGCGACCATCAGAACGTGCGCGTGGAGTTGTGGGGCACCAATCCGGGCTGGCGGGTCAAGGTCGATCAGCCGGTGATCACCAATGTCGTGCGCACCGACCATAATCCGCGCCAGCAGACCTCCGATAAGCTGCCGGCGGGCCGCAAGGTGATGGTCGAACACGCGCAGGACGGCTTCACCTCGGATATTCACCGCCAGGTGTTCGACAAGAACGGCGCGAAGATCGACGACTGGCACGCCCAGGGCACCTATCTGCCGTCGCACGATACCTATGTGACCGGCACCGGCCCCGCGGCGCCCGCGCCGTAAGCCGCCCAATCCCGATCCCCGCCATTGGACCCCGCGTACCGTGCAGGACGCGGGGTCCGGTTTTGTTGCCGCGTTCCGAGTCTTCGCGCGGCAGCCTCTACTCCAGCCCAGGGCATGCTGAGTGCCGCGCGGTAACGTCTGCCCCATCCTGTGTCACTCTGAGCGCAGCGAAGAGTCTCGTCTATGCCCCCTACGAGACGGAGATTCTTCGCTCCGCTCAGAATGACAGGCCGGCAGGATGGCGAGAGGGGCCGGCGGTGTTGCCGGCCCCTGTTCCTGCGGGGGTTGTGGTTGCGGCGAAGGAGCGATTACTCGCTTACCGCCTTGGCCATTTCGGCCAGGCGCGTCGCGTAGCCCATTTCGTTGTCGTACCAGGCAGCGATGGTCAGGAAGCGCCCGCCCAGCACCTGGGTCAGCGGCAGGTCGACCAGCGAGGAGTGCGACTCGCCCACGATGCGGCTGGAGGCCCATTCGTCTTCGAGCACGTCCATGATGCCCTTGAAGGGGGCGCTGCTCGCCGCCTTGCGGAAGGCGTCGTTCACTTCCTCGGCGGTGGTATCGCGGCCCAGCACCACGTTCAGTTCGACGATGCTGCCGGTGCGCACCGGCACGCGGTAGGCCTTGCCGGTGATGTTCAGGTCGGGCCAGATGAACTTCAGCGCCTTAGCCGCGCCCGACGACGAGGGAATGATGTTCTCTGCAGCAGCCCAGCTATCGCGCCGGTCTTTCATCGGCTGGTCGGTGAGCGACTGCGTGTTGGTGTAGGCGTGCACGGTGGTGAAGAAGCCGTGCTGTAGCTCGAACTTCTCCTTGAGCACCTTGACGACCGGCGCCAGGGCGTTGGTCGTGCAACTGGCCAGGCTGATGATGTGGTGCTCGCCCGGCTTGTAGCTCTCGAAGTTGATGCCCGGCAGCAGCACCGCGTCGCAATCCTGCAGCGTCTTGCTGGCGGCGCTGATCAGCACGCGCTTGGCGCCGCGGTCAAGATGGGCCTGAGCGGCAGGCCGCTTGGTGGCCCGCCCGGTGCAGTCCACGACCAGGTCCACGCCCAGCGCACCCCAGTCGGGCAGCGCTTCCTTGGTGTTGAAGTAGGGAATATTCCGGCCACCGATGACCAGCTTGTCGCCGTCGGTGCTGACGGGTTCGGGCCAGACGCCGTAGTTCGTATCCACCTTGAACAGTGCGCCGAGGGTCGCCAGATCCTGAATATCGGACACGGCTACCGGGGTAAACAACCCGTCGCGCAGCGCGATGCGGGTGGCAATCCGGCCAATTCTGCCGAATCCATGGATAGCAACTTTGTTCATGTCTCACTCCTTAGCGTTGCGGGCCGGCAGGTACACGCGCACCTGCCCCCTGTTGCGTGATGTGCCGGGCCGTCCCAGTAGCTTCTTCGCGCTGCCGGGTGAGTCCGGCGATACCCTGCGATAGTGCTCAGCAAGTCTGGTGCCCTTAGCCGGCCCGATTTTGGGCCAACTCTACTCTATCAGATGCCGGTCGCAGGGCCGGTGGACAATCGGTAAACATCCGTGACAAACCACCTCTGGATCGGATCTTGTAGATCAGCTGCGATCGGGCGGCGCGGCGCCGGGCTCGTGCCCCGATTTCCCGCGCCCCGGCCGTATCTCAGTAATCTATCAGACCTGTCATAATTCGTGACAGCACCGGCCCGACAGTGTATAATCCGACAAATCGGCCCACCATGTCGCCGCCGCGACTAACGGAGAACCAGCATCCCCGCCTGTGGGCCGGAACGTCTATCCAACGGAGGGACCCTGTTGAGTATCCATACGCCGGAGTGGGTCCGGCACGCCGTCTTCTATCAGATATTCCCGGATCGTTTTGCGCGCTCGGAAGCCGTGCCCAAGCCCTCGAACCTGGAACCCTGGGACACGCCGCCCACGGTGCACGGGTTCAAAGGCGGCGACCTGCTGGGCGTGGCCGAGCACCTGGATTATCTGCAAGACCTGGGCATCACCGCGATCTACTTCACGCCCATCTTCGCCTCCACCGCGAACCATCGCTACCACACCCATGATTACTACAAGGTGGACCCGATCCTGGGCGGCGACGAAGCCTTCCGCACGCTGCTCGACGCCGCGCACGCGCGCAATATCCGCGTCATCCTCGACGGGGTGTTCAACCATGCCAGCCGCGGCTTTTACCAGTTCAACCACACGCTGGAGAACGGCAAGTACTCGCCCTACCTGGACTGGTTCTATTTCCACGAGTTGCCGCCCAACGCCTACGACGAGTCGCGCCCGCCGGGCTACCACGGCTGGTGGGGCTACCACGCGCTGCCCAAGTTCAACACCGGCACCCCGGCGGTGCGCGAGTTCCTGCTGCGCGTGGCCGAATACTGGCTGCACCAGGGCATCGACGGCTGGCGGCTCGACGTGCCCGGCGAGATCGCCGACGACGCCTTCTGGCGCGAGTTCCGCGCACGGGTCAAAGCCATTAACCCGGAAGCCTATATCGTCGGCGAGGTCTGGGAGGAGGGCCGCCACTGGTTGCAGGGCGACCAGTTCGACGCGACAATGAATTACCTCTTCGGCGGGCGGGTGATCGAGTACGCCATCGGCAGCCACCTGGATAAGAGCATGGTCCGCGATCAGGGCTGGGACCCGACGCATCCGCTCGACGGACCGGGGTTTGCCGATGCCATCGCCGGGCTGCTCGAACTCTATCCGCGCGAAGTCACCGAGGTGCAGCTCAACTTGCTCGACAGCCACGACACGGCGCGCTTTTTGACCATGGCGCGCGGCGACGTGACGGCCTTGCAACTGGCGACGCTGTTCCAGATGTGCTATCCCGGCGCGCCGTCGATCTATTACGGCGACGAGATCGGTATCGAGGGGGCCCGCGACCCGGATTCGCGGCGCACCTTCCCCTGGGACCCGGCGCGCTGGAATATGGACCTGCTGGCCTTCTTCAAGCAGGCCATCGCCATGCGCCATGCGCACCCCGCCCTGCGCACCGGGGCTTACCAGCCGCTCTACGCAAACGACGGCGTCTATTGCTTCGCGCGCAGCCTCGGCGACGACTACGTGGTGGTGGCGCTGAACAACACGCGGGCCCCTCGCAATCTACACCTGCCGCTCAGCGAGGTGTTGGCGGGCAAGGGGCCGTGGCAGATCCTGATCGGGGCGGGCCAGGCGACAGTGCAGGAGAATGTGCTCGAAATCCATCTCCCGGCGCGGGGGGGCCTGGCGCTGGCACCGCCCGCCGGCTGACGCGGGCCGGGCGCGGGTGGCCCGCCACACTAGCGGGGACATATCGTAAAAGCAGGGAGGGGCACGATTACCGTGCCCCTCGTCTTTATGGGTGCGGGGTGCGCGTCTCGCGACCTCCGCCGCTACCGCCGCCGCCGGACTGAGCCGTCTCGCTGGGCTTCGGCGTGCGGCTGGGCTCGGGTGTGCGGCTGGGTTCGGGCGTGCGACTCGGTTCGGGCGTGCGACTCGGTTCCGCGGTGGGCGGGGCGGTGGGTTCGCCCGCCGGCTGGCGCGTTTCAGTGGGCAGCGGTGGCGGGGTCGGGTTGCTGATCTCCGTCGGCGCGGGCGTGTTCGCCGGCGGCGGCGTGGCGTCTGCCACTGTCGGAGCGGGTGGCGCGCTGGTGGCCGTGGACGATGGGTACCACGCCACGGTGGTGGCGGTCGCGGGCGGGGGCGCCGGGGTATAGGTGGGCCACGCGACATGCGTAGCGGTGGGCGGTACCGGGGTGTACGTCGGCCACGCGGGATGGGTCGCCGTTGGCGGCACCGGCGTATACGTGGGCCACGGCGCGTACGTGGCCGTGGGCGGCACGGGTGTATACGTGGGCCACGGCGCGTGGGTAGCCGTGGGCGGCACGGGTGTATACGTGGGCCGCGGCGGCCGGGTGGTCGTAGGCGGCGTGGCGTACCACGGGTAGGTGGGCGGCACGGGGGTATCCGTGGGCCAGGCCGGCGCCTGCGTAGGCGTCCAGCCGCCATGCGGCGTGGC
>CBJNAR010000287.1:0-5610 GCA_966434075.1 uncultured bacterium | reverse complement strand
ATCGGGTACGCCATACAGACTGGCTGCACTTGTCAGAATCCAGGGATCAGCGGGCGCAAGCGCGATAGCCCTTCGGTACTCCTCGGCGGCTGTTTCATAATCGAGAAGCCCTAGCTGGGAATACTGAGCTAATACCCCGTGCAGCCGTGCATCATCAGGTGCTAAGGCAATCGCTTTCCGTATCCAAGTTATGGCCTGATTGAAGTTTTGCCCGGTCTCAGTTGCATCCGAAGCCTGATTAAAATAGCAGTTGGCAATCACGAAGAACAGTTGGCTGCTCGCGCCAAATCGCTCTACCACCTGCTCGTACACGGCGATAGCTGACACATAGCTTCCTGCCTGCCTGAGCACGTTGCCGTAAAGAAGCAACTCTTCTAAGTTCGCGAACTGCCACAGATTCTGGTTGGTCATTCTACTGCCCTTACAAACGATCGTCCCCCAGCAGCGCGTCCACATCCCGCCGCGCCGCCAGGGCGCCGAGGGGGCCGGGGGCCGGGGCCAGCCAGCGGACGATCTGGGCGACCGGGACGGTGCGGCGGGCCTGGATGGCGCGGCGGGCGGCGAGGACCTGGGGCAGGGCGCGCAGGCCGGCGAGGCGCCCGCGGATCAGGGCGGGATCACGGCGGGCCAGGCCGTAGAGGACGGCCAGGGCGTCGTAGCGCAGGATATAGGGCCAGTCGCGGGCCAGCAGCGGGCCGGGCAGGTTGCGGGCGATGCACCAGACGCGGTTGCGCGCCAGGTGGTAGTTCTTGAACGGCGAGCCCTGGCCGCCGGTGGCCGAGACGGCGTGCAGCACGCGGGCGGATGGCGCCCAGACGGCCCGCCAGCCGCGCAGCCGCGCCCGCCAGGCCAGGTCGGCGTCTTCCAGGTAACTGAAAAAGCTCTCGGCGAACAGGCCGATGTCGGCCAACAGCGCGCGCCGGTAGAGAGCGGCGCCCGCGCTGGCGCCGAAGACGGGCTGCGGGGTACGCGGCAGCCGGGTGGCGTCCCAGCCCACGCCCACGTCGAGCGCCAGCCCGTCGCGGTGCACGCTGATGCCGGCGGAGGCCACGCGATCCGGGCGCGAGGCGAAGAGCATGGTGCTGGCGACGCTGCCGATGCGCGGGTCGGCCTCCGCCGTGGCGACGAGCGTGTCCAGCCAGGCGGGATCGGCCACGGTGTCGTTGTTCAGCGGGACGAGATAGCGGACGGTCGGGTCGGCCAGCGCGGCGCGGAACGCCTGGTTATTGCCCGCCGCAAACCCCACATTGCCCTCATTCACCAGCAACCGCAAGGGCGGCACCCACGCCTCGCCCGCTTCCTGACGGCTGACGGCTGACGGCTCACCCCCGCCCCCTGCCCCCTGACCACCGACCACTGACCACTGACCCCCGCCCCCTGACCACTGACCACTGACCACTGACCACTCGCCCGGCCACTCGCCCGCGGCGGCGCGCGCCAGCAGGGGCCGGGACCCGTCGGTCGAGCCGTTGTCCACGACCCAGACGGCGAAATCGCGGTAGGTCTGCGCGGCGAGCGCGGCCAGGCAGCCCGGCAGGTGGCGGGCGCCGTTCCAGTTGACGATGACGACCGCGCAGGCCGGCACGCGCTATTTGTCGCGGCTGCGCCGCTTGGAGGCCTTGGCCGGCGCGGGCTCGTCGGCGGGTTCCGGCGACTCGCGGGCCATCTCGGCGGCGATGGCGTCCATGTCGATGGGTTCCAGGCCGGTGTCGAGCGTGGAGAAGGGGTCGGCCAGTTCGGGGGCCACGCCGGGCACCACGGCGGCCTTCTTGCGCGCCTCGAACGCCGCGTCGAGCCGGGCCGCCGCCGCGAAGTCGAACCCGGCCATGCGCTGGAACAGCAGCGCCATCTCGCGCGTGCCCTCGCGGAAGTCGTCCACGCGGATATTCTCGTCGGGGGCGTGGGCGGCGGAACCGGGATAGCCGCAGCCCATCGCCACGACGGGCAGGCCCAGGCCCTGGCTGAACGAGTACATCGGGCCGGAGGCGGGCGACGACGGGTAGACGTAGGGCCGGCGCCCGCTCAGTTCGGCGGCCACGGTCATCGCCAGGACCACGAAGGGGCTGGCCGGGTCCACCCGCGCCGGGTAGAGGTTGGCATCCAACTGGCTGATCACCACGTCGCCGAAGCCCTTTTCGTCCAGGTGCTCGCGCAGGCGCTTGATGATCTCGTCGGGGTTCTGGTCGGGCACCAGGCGGAAATCGAGCTTGGCGCGGGCCTCGCGGGGCAGGATGGTCTTCGAGCCGGGGCCGGTGTAGCCCGACCAGAGGCCCTCGACGTTGCAGGTGGGCGAGAAGCACTCGGACACGCGCAGGTGGTAATCGCGCAGGCCCACGGCGAACTGCTCCAGGCCCAGGCTCTCCAGGCGGGTGGCCGTGTCGTCGGGCAGGGCCTTGACCAGGGCCAGGTCGGTGGCGGTGGGCGGGCGCATGTCGTCGTAGAAGCCGTCGATCAGCACGTACTCGTTCTCGTCCTTGAGCGTGGCCAGCGCCCAGATGAGCCGCCAGGTGGGGCTGGCGACATAGGCGGCCATGGACGAGTGCAGGTCGCGGTTCGGGCCCTCGACGCTCAACTCGACTGTCACCATGCCCTTCATGCCGAGCATGATCTGGGGCGTGCCGTCCCAGTGGAAGCTGCCGAACTCCCACAGGCAGCCGTCGGCGGCCAGCCGGTCGCGGTATTCGAGCAGGAACTGGTCGAGGCTGCCGCTGCCGGTCTCCTCCTCGCCCTCGATGATCCACTTGATCTTGATGGGCAGGGTGCCGCGCACGGCGCGCAGGGCGTCGATGGCCGCCAGCCGCGAGACGATGTTGCCCTTGGTGTCGGCCACGCCGCGGGCGAGGATCTTGCCGTCGCGGATCGTCAGGTCGAAGGGCGGGCAGGTCCAGAGGTCGGGGTCGCCTTCGGGCTGCACGTCGTAGTGGTTGTAGATGAGCAGCGTGGGCGCGGTGTCGGGGGTGGCATCGGTCGATTCGGCGTAGACGATGGGGTAGCCGCCCTCCTGGGGCACGAGCTCGACCTGGAAGCCGCGCCGTTCCAGGGCGGCGACGCAAAGCGCGGCCATCTCGGCGAGGCCGCGACCGTCGGCGGACACGCTGGGCTGAGCGCAAAAGGCGCGCAATTCGTCCAGCGCCTCGCGCTGATGGGCCTCGATGTAGTCGTAGACGGCGTGCATGTCCATGGACAGGTCCCCTTCCTGCGGTCGGCGCGCGCGGGGCGCGGTGGATTGTGCCGCCAGTGTACCGCAAAAATGGCACAGGCGCAAGCGTAATTGGCGGTGGGCCGCGCAGCGCCGGGCGCGGGGGCCGGGAGGCCGGCGCAGGGACGGATGTCGCGGGCGCACTTCCCCGGTCCGGGCCCAGGACCCACCCGGTGGGGCGCAACCGGCACGGAGCAGGGAACCGACGCTATTGCGCTTATACCCGACATCGGTTTATACTTTTACAGAGTAGGCCCCACAGTCCGAGCACAGGCAGGAACGGGTTCCAGGAAGTGCTCTATCCTCACCCTGACCCGATTCCAATCTTGCGCGCCGTTATGCCGGGTCAGGCGCAGACGTGCGGGAAGAACGAGGTCGTGTATGAGCGTGGTCCCCAAGGGTAGTCAAGTAGCAGCGCCGGCCTCCCGGATATCCGGTGAGGAGTACGCCTTCGCGGGGTGGGAGTTCGCCAGCGACGCGATGGCGGTCTCGGATCGGGACGCCGTCGTGCTGGCGGCCAACCGGGCGTACCTGGAACTCTATGGGTACTCTGCGGAGGAAGTCATCGGGCACAACTTCGCCATCATCTTCCCCGAGGAGCTGCGTGCGTGGGCCAATGCGGAGTACCACAAGACATTTGCCGACCCCCATATCGCGCCGGCGGTGGAAAGCACCATCCGGCGCAAAGACGGCAGCGAGCGCATCGTCGAAGCGCGCTACACGTTCGTCACCGAAGGCGACGAGCGGACGGCGATGGTCTCGATTGTTCGGGATATCACCGACCAGAAGCGCACCGAAGCGGCCTTGCACGAGAGCGAAGCCAAGTTTCGCAGCCTGGTCACCGGCAACATCATCGGCATCCTGCTGGCCGACATGGAGCACATCGTCGAGGCCAACGATGTCTTCCTCCAGATGGTCGGATACAGCGCCCAGGACTTGATTGCGGGCAATATCAAATGGCGCGAGATGACCCCGCCGGAGTGGGCCGCCGCGGACGACCATGCGATCGCGGAACTGCTGGAGCGCGGGGCCAGCACGCCCTTTGAGAAAGAGTACTACCGCAAGGATGGCGGGCGCCTGCCCATCCTCATCGGCGCCTCCCTGCTAACCCGCGAACCGCTGACCTGGATGTGCTTCGTCCTGGACCTCACCGAGCGCAAGCAGGCGGAGGCGAATGAACGGGAAGCCCGCCTGGTGGCGGAACATGCCGTGCGCGAACGCGACCGGCTGCTCTCCATCGTCGCGCACGACCTGCGCAACCCGCTCGCCTCGATCCAGGGCGCGGCCCAGTTGCTGGCCCGGCGCCTGGCGCGCAACGAGCCCCTGGACCGTGAGCCGCTGAGCCACACCGTCGAGCAGATCGACCGCTCGGCGGTGCGGATGAACAGCCTCATCACCGAGATCCTCGATTTCTCCCGCATGCAGGCCGGGGTGGGCCTGGCGCTCAGTAATCGCCCGACCGACCTGGGCGAACTGGTGGGGCGGGTCGTCGAGGAGGGCCGGCAGACCAGTCCCCAGCACGAGATCGTGTTTGCCGCCGCTGGGGCCCCGCTCGTCGGGGAGTGGGACCCGCCCCGGCTGGAGCGGATCATCGCCAACCTGCTGGACAACGCGGTGAAATACAGCCCGCCCAGCAGCGCGATCCGGGTCGAGATCCGGGAAGCCCACCCCGCCGGCGCGCCCGCCCGCGCCCTGGTGACGGTCACAGACCAGGGCGCGGGCATACCGGCGGCGGACCTGCCGCATATCTTCGAGTGGTACCGGCGCGGAACCAACGTGGAGGCATGGACACCCGGCACCGGCATTGGCCTGGCGGGCGCCCGGCAAATCGTCGAGCAATATGGCGGGACGATCACGGTGGAGAGTGTCGAGGGCCAGGGATCCACCTTCACGGTCGCGCTGCCCCTGGCCGCCAGTGACCCGCCGGCCCCGCGGGGGCGAGACCCGTTCTTACCACAAACAGGCTCGTAAACCACCAGGCCGTTGCCTGCGGCATATCATGTGCTACATGCGACGACAGGCGCTGAAGCGCTACAGCCGGCGTCTGGGCCCGGACCAGTGAACTCTCCGGCACGGTGCGACCGGAAAGGTGGGGCTGAGGCAGGCGCGTTGGCCGCGCCTGGAAGGCGGGAAGCCATGTTGGCGAGACAGGCGCGTAACCGGATAATCGCGATCCTGCGCGCACCAGGCGCCGGGGTGGTACGGCCCGCCGGGCGCGTGAGTGGACCATGACCAGCGCTGAGACCCCCGCCCCCTACCTCCAGCCGGAAGCGGCTGTGCTGGCCGCGCTGGGCAGCGACACCGCGGGCGGCCTGCCGGCGGCGGAGGCGCAGCGGCGGCTGGCCCGGTATGGGCCCAACCAGTTAGAGGCCGAGCCGCCCGTGCCGGCCTGGCGGCGGTTCCTGGCCCAG
>CBJNAR010000286.1:0-5623 GCA_966434075.1 uncultured bacterium | reverse complement strand
CAGACGCGCTACGGCTCGGTCAAGAGCGATCACATCCTGTTCATCGCGGCGGGGGCGTTCCACCAGTCGCGCCCGTCGGACCTCATTCCGGAGTTGCAGGGCCGCTTCCCGCTGCGCGTCGAACTGGCCGGGCTGAGCCAGGAGGACCTGGAGGCGATCCTGACCCAGCCGGAGAACGCACTGACCAAGCAGTACCAGGCGCTGCTGGCGACCGAGGGCGTGGAGATCGACTATACGCCGGAGGCGCTGAAGGCCATCGCCGAGATGGCGGCCATCCTCAATGAGCGTACGGAAGACATCGGCGCCCGCCGCTTGCAGACGATCATGGAGCAGGTGCTGGAGGAACTGTCCTTCGAGGCCGACACCCGCAACGGCGAGAAGGTACTGATCGACGAAGAGTTTGTCAACAAGCGCATGGAAGGCTTTATCGAGGACGAAGACCTGAGCCGCTTCATCCTATAAATCCGCGCGGCAATACTGTACATGCAAGAGGCGTGTCCCACCGGGACACGCCTCTTTGTATAGCCTTATCGGCTGGGTCATTTATCCAGTCGGTGCCTCCGGGTCTAGGGGGTGTCCAACCCGGCGACCTCGTCGGGGGTGTTGAGGTTGCGGAAGCTGGCGAGGGTGGGGTCGAGGCGGCGCAGTTCGGGTTCGTCGAGGTACTGGACGCGCACGGCGGGGTAGAAGGCGATCATGCGCAGACGGCCCCGCTGCAAGCACTCGCCGATGGCGGGCAGGCAGGCTTTGCTGTAGATGGCGTGGAGCGTCTCCAGTTGTTCGGTACCGTCGGGCGCCGTCCAGCGGGGCACCAGCACATCGTACTCGCGGGGCAGGGCGGCCATGTGGCCCAGCAGGGCCGGTTGCAGGCGGGGCATATCGCAGGCCAGCACGAAATTGTAGCGGGCGGTGGTGGCTTCCAGGCCACTGTACAGTCCGGCGAGCGGTCCCTGGCCGAGGGGTGTGTCGGGCACCATGGGCAGGTTGAGGAAGGCGTAGTCAGCCGGGGTGTTGGTCACCAGCAGCACCGGCCCGAAGGGCGCCACGGCGGCGATGACCTGTTCGATCAGCGTCGGGCCGTCCGGGGTGAGCCGCAGCAGCGCCTTATTGCGCCCCATGCGCCGGCTTTGCCCACCGACCAAAATGATGCTGCCGAGATCGGGACCGGTGTGGCTCTCCATATGCATCCCTCCGCCGTAATTCGCGCATGGCCCTGCTGCGCTACCATTATACCTGATCGGTGGGAACGCGGTGGGCGCCGGCTGGGGGCGTTGTGCATGGCAGGGGGTTGGTGGGAATCGATCCGGAGGCCCTCGAACGACAGCGGGCGCCGGGATCCGTGGCCCGCGGTTCGACACTGAACCGCCGGCTGGACCCAGGCACCCGTTGTTTGCGGATCGGGTTTGCCCGCGTGGGTTAGCGGCGCGGGAGTTGCACCACCAGGTGCTCGTTCGCCATGCCGCTGACCGACCGTAACCGCAGGCCAACGAGGGTCGTGGCCGTCACGCCGACGTTGCTCGTGCGGGTGCTCACGATCGTATCGGTCTGGATCTGGTTGTCCGGTCCGTCGTCGTAAAACTGGAACGACTCGGTTGTGCCCGGCAAATTCGGCGTGTGAACCACCGCCAGCAGCCGCGACCCGGCGGGCGCGTGCACGGTATAGGTCACGTGCTGGAGGTTAAACAGGCTGGTGTCGATGGACGCACTGATGTCGATTATCGTGCCGTCGGTCAAGATGACGACGGGGTCGGTGCGGCAGACGCTGGCGGCGGCGTAGGCGGGGGCGCCCACGGCAAACAACGCCGCCAGTGCGGCAACCAGGAACGGCAGCAGGCGCCGGGCACGCCGCGACGACGCGAATGAAGAAGGCCTCATATCCCGAAACTCCTTTTGCTGCTGCGAAAGTGCTACGGCAGCCACCCGATCCAGCCGGCCCGGCGCCCCCGAAGTAGCCGGCCGCCGGGCGCCGCTTTGCCGATGGGCAGCAGCGACCCGCGCCCCCAGAACTGGCGAGTTGGTTGTTAGTGTGTCAGGCATCGCCAGGTATGCATACTATACCTATTTCACCTTACTACAGCCCTTACTGAGCCGCTTACCGAATTCTTTCAATCTGTTAATGGGAATCGATCCGGTTTTTTGCGCCCGCCATCCACCTGGGGATGTAGGCCGGTGGGTCATTTGTCGCGCCTGCTTTCCATCTAAAGATATTGCCGGGATAGGGAACTTACCTATTGTCACGCGCATCTTCTAGCTATAAGATAGTATTAGAACCATTATGCCCACCGGCCCCCTGTTGTTGGCAGGGTGTGCGGGGCGGGTGGAGGCACTTCGATGAACGTTTCAAAACGAATAACGGCACTGGGCGGCATCCTGATGGTGCTGGGCCTGCTGCTGGGCGTGCTGGGTGGGTTGCGGCCGTTTGCCGCCCACGCCCGCGCGCCGCTGGCCGACCCGGCTTTCGAGCGGATCTGGAATCGCACCGATCAGCCCGTGGAGGCGCGGCAGGTGAGCCGCTCATGGGTATGGGGTCCGGAACCCCTCTACACCACGTATGAGCCGTTTGCGGAGGGACCGGGCGGCCAGCACCTGGTGAGCTATTTCGACAAGAGCCGCATGGAGGTCAACAACCCGAGCGGCGATCGCACCAGCCCCTGGTTCGTGACCAACGGCCTGCTGGTCGTCGAGATGATTTCCGGCAAGATCCAGACGGGCGTGAATCGCTACACCACGGTGCGCCCCGCGACGATCCCCGTAGCCGGCGACCGGGACAGCAGCGTCGATGCGCCGGCCTATGCCGCGCTTGCCAACGTGGCTTCCCTCGACGGGGCGCACACCGCGCCGAACCGGACCGGGGAACTCGTGCGCGAGAGCCTGGACCGCAACGGCAAGGTGGGCACCAACGACGCCATGTCGGGCTTCGCCCGCAATGCGTACTACGACGAAAAGCTGGGCCACAATATCCCCGACGTGTTCTGGTCCTTCCTTAACTCGCGGGGCGTGGTCTACCAGGACGGCGGCTATCAGGACGGCGTGTTGCTCGATTGGGTGTTCGCCATGGGCCACCCGATCACCGAACCCTACTGGATCCGCATCAAGGTCGCCGGGCAGGAGCGCATGGTGCTGATGCAGGCGTTTCAGCGGCGCATCCTGACCTACTCGCCGGCCAATCCGGCGGGCTGGCAGGTGGAGATGGGCAACGTGGGCCGCGCTTACTTCGATTGGCGCTATGGCGCGATGCCTGCACCGCCCACGGTCACGCCGATCCCCGCGACGGCGACACCCGCCCCCGCGGCCTCGATCAGCATCAACCCGCAGGCCGGGGACGCGACGACGGTGATCACCGTCAGCGGCAAGAACTTCCCGCCGAACGGCGCAGTGGTGCTGGGGATGCAGCGCAGCGACGACAGCGGCTACCGCGCGCTGGCGACGGTGACGGCGGGCCGCGACGGTAGCTTCAGCGCCAAATTGAGCGTGCCCGGCGACCTGGCGGGCGCGGGCAATCTCAAGGTCGTCGCGCGTGCCAAGACTGGGACCGCGCAGGCGCTCCAGCCGTTCTCGCTCACCTATGATCCCGCGCTCACCGCGGTGAGCACCGTGACGGTGTCCAACGGCCAGGTGCGCGAGCGCGGCGCGAGCTTCCCGCCCAACACGGGCCTCACCCTGGGCATCGCGGTGGTGGGCGGCGGCCCGATCACCTGGCCCGGCGGCGTGAAGACGGATGCCAAGGGCGCGTTTGACACCACGTTCGGCATCGGCGCGTGGCCGGTGGGCACGCAGTTCCGCGTGATCGCCGTCGCAGGCAACGGCATCAAGGTCGTGACCGACACGGTGTTGCGGGTGATCGCGCTGCCGCAACTGCAACTCGCCCCGGCGAGCGGCCCCGCCGGCGCCAACGTGACGCTGATGGGGGCGGGCTGGCCAGCCTACGGCAACCTGATCCTGGGTCTGGCGCTGCCGGGCAGCGGCACCACGAACTGGCTGCACGGCACTTTCCCGGTGAACGGCACGGGCAACTTTGCCGCCACGGTTTACGTGGGGCCGGAGTATGCCGGGCAGAGCGGCGTGCGCGTCGTGGCCTATGACACTGTCAGCCTGATCCGCGTGGAGACGCTCTATAGCGTGGTCAACACGCCGGTGGCGCGGCTGGTGGTCGGGCCGGCGGCGGTGGCGCCGGGCCAGCCGGCCGGCATCACGGGCACCGGTTGGCCGGCGCGGGCCGGCGTGGCGCTCGGCTTGACTTCGACCAGCACACCCACCCAGGTGCAGGAGTGGCTGCCCGGCGTGGTGGCCGATGCCAACGGCGCCTTCACCACCAGCTTTGTGCTGAACCCGCGCTGGCAGAACGCCGGGCAGGTGCTGCTGGTGGGCATCGTCGCCAACGGACCCGCGACGATCACGCCGATCACCGTGCTGCCCACCGGCTCGGGTATCCGGCCGGTGGGCCTGCCGCTGAGCGTGCAGCGCCTCAACGGCCCGGCCCAGACGCGGGTGACGGTGAGCGGCCAGGGCTGGCGCGCGGGCCGCAGCGTGGACATCCTGGTCATCAGCGCCGACGGCAGCGTTAACGCGCCGCAGGGCAGCGTGGTCGTCGGCGAGGACGGCACGTTCCCGACCAGCTTCACGCCGGACGCCGCCTGGGCGGGCCGCGGCGACCTGGCCGTGCGCGCCAGCACCGCCGACGGCGCGCTGTACGGGCTGACCTATCTGCCGCAGGCGACGCTGATCCGTAGCGCCAACGACGTGTACACGGCAACGGGCGCGAACTGGCCGGCGGGCGTGCAAGTCCAACTGCTCGCCCATGTGCCCGACGGCAAAGCCGGCGAAGACGTGGTGTTGGGCCGGGTGACGACCAGCGCCAACGGCACCTGGACGCTACAGGTGCGGTCGCCCGGTCTGGTCACCGGCGGCAAGTACGACTTCATGATCCGCACCCAGGACCAGGTCTTCAGCATCGTGTTCGACTACTAACCTCGGGGGCCACACCCCTACTACGGCGGGAGGCGAGTCCACCACGGACTCGCCTCCCCTTTTGCCTCCGGCGCCGCTGCCACAGGTTGCCAGGTCTACACCCCCCGTTGCTTCTCATCTACCGCTGTGTTCGCCGAATCGTGCGATAATGATAATCGGGAGAATCTGCCCGGCGGTGGCAGGCTAAACCATGCTACAGAATCGAGCGCTGCAGCGGCGCCTGCTCTCGCCCGCCGGGTCGTGCGGGCGCGCGGCCCATCCCGCGACGGGCAGGGCGCGCCCCCGAAAGGAGGAAGGCGATGAGGCTTTCCCAGGCAGCGAAGAGTCTTATTCGCGGTAGCATGTTGCTCCCCATCCTGCTGATCACGGCGCTATTGCCGCCGGCGTCCACCCCCGGTGCCCAGGCGGCGGCGCCCGACCCCGCCATGGGCCAGGTATGGAGCCGCACCGACCAACCGGTCGCCCAGGGCCGGGTGGCCCGGTCCTGGATGTGGGGGCCGCACGATTTCTACGGCACCTATGAACCGTATGCCCAGGGGCCGGGCGGCCAGCACCTGGTGTGCTACTTCGACAAGAGCCGCATGGAGGTCAATAACCCGAGCGGCGACCGCACCAGCCCCTGGTTCGTGACCAACGGCCTGCTCGTGGTCGAACT
>CBJNAR010000285.1:0-5629 GCA_966434075.1 uncultured bacterium | reverse complement strand
TCCTGCGGCTGGAGGGGACCGGCAACAACATCCGCTACGTGCTCGCCACCGAGCGTCGCCGCCGCGCCCGTTAACGCGCGGCGTTGCTTTCCCGGCGCCTGTCCGGGCGCGCTAAAGAGAAGTAGATCAGGTAGAACTGCCGCGTTCCGCGTTCCGGCTTCTGACTTAGGTTCGGGGTTAGTAGTCGCAGACCGCCGCGACCTGCTGCTGGACGAGGCGCGCGAGGTCGGCGGGCGCGAGGTCAGGGTGTTCACAGGCGATCCGATCCCGCACGACGTGCCACGCCTGGTGGCGCAGTGCCAGCATCGCCGCGATCTTGCGCGCCGGCGGGATGCGGGCATACAGCGCCAGTTGCGCCAGTTGCGCCGGCTCCCAGCCGATTTTTTGGAGGATCTGTGCTCCCTGGCGCACGGTATCGGCGGACGTACCGAAGTCGGAACCCGGAACACGGCAGTCGGAAGTAAGGGTAGGGCCTTCCGCAGTTGGTAGGGCGGGACATGGAGCTAGGTTGTCCATACGTCTATTGTAACCTTTTCGCCGGGCCGGCACAAGAGCGCCAAACTTGACACCGCCTCTTGCCATCCTTATACTCAAGGTGGGTATTTGCGCCCTGGGCAAGGTATGCCCATTTTGGGCACGAACATTTGTTCCCGTTGACAGGGCATCTTAATTGACATAAAATCGTAGCAGGAGGCCGTCCGTCCATGTTAAGCAGCCGCGAGATCCGCTCGCGTTTTATCGAATTCTTCGAGCAGGAAGGGCATACTCATGTGCCGTCTTCCTCCCTGGTGCCGCCGGGAGAGGATACCTCGTTGCTGTTCACAAACGCCGGCATGAACCAGTTTAAGGACGTGTTCACGGGGGTGGAGCAGCGCCCGTACAGCCGCGCCGTCACCGTGCAGCGCTGCATGCGCGCCGGGGGCAAGCACAACGACCTGGAGAACGTCGGCCCCTCGAAGCGCCATCACACCTTTTTCGAGATGCTGGGCAACTTCAGCTTCGGCGACTATTTCAAGCGCGATGCGATCAGCTTTGCCTGGCGCCTGTTCACCGAGGTCTGGGGGCTGCCCAAGGATCGCCTCTGGCCGACCGTGTTCCAGGACGACGACGATGCCTTCAACCTCTGGCAGGAAGTCGCCGGGCTGCCCGCCGAGCGCATCACGCGCCGGGGCGCCAAGGACAACTGGTGGGCGATGGGCGATACCGGCCCCTGCGGGCCCTGCTCGGAGATCTTCTGGGACTTCCACCCGGAGCTGGTCGGGGAGCCGGACCACAATCCCGAGGACGATGAGGAGAGCTTCATCGAGCTCTGGAACCTCGTCTTCATGCAGTTCGAGCAGGTGAAGGGCGGCGCTCTGGTGCCGCTGCCCCGGCCTTCCATCGACACCGGCGCGGGCCTGGAGCGCGTGACGGCGATCCTGCAGGGCACCGACAGCAACTACGCGACCGACATCTTCGCCCCGATCATGGCGAAGATCCGCGAGATCAGCGGCCAGGACGAGGCGCAGATGCAGGCGCAGATCGCCTCCTACCGGGTGATCGCAGACCATGGCCGGGCCGTGACCTTCCTGATCGGCGACGGCGTGCAGCCCGGCCCGTCAGAGCGCGGCTATGTCCTGCGCCGTGTGCTGCGCCGGGCGCACCGCCACGGGCGCCTGCTGGGCATCGATCACCCGTTCCTCGGCCAGATCGCGGAGGTGGTGCTGGAGACGATGGGCGAGTACGCGCCGGAGATCCTGGCCCGCCGCGATTTCATCCTGCGCACCATCCGCACCGAGGAAGAGAACTTCCAACGCACGCTCGACGCCGGGCTCAGCCGCTTCGAGGCGCTCACCGCGGGGGCCAACGAGGGCGATGTCGTGCCGGGCGGCGAATTGTTCCGTCTCTACGACACCTTCGGCCTGCCGCGTGACCTGATCGAGGAGTTGGTGCGCGACCGCGGGTTGCAGGGCGATTGGGCCGGTTACGACGCGGCGTTCCGCCAGCAGCAGGAAGCCAGCCGGGCGGGCGCCGCCTTTGCCCAGGCCGACCGCGCCGACAAGGAAGTCTATCAGCAGATCAGCCCGGCGCCGACCGAGTTCCTGGGCTACGATTACAGCGCCTTGCGCCAGAGCGCGCACGTGCTGGGCATCGCCGCCAAGGGCTGGCGCCTCGACAGCGCCGCCGCCGGGCAGGAGGTCGAGGTCATTCTCGACCGCACGCCCTTCTACGCCGAGGGCGGTGGCCAGGTGGGCGACACCGGGGTGCTGCGGTGGCCGGGCGGGCGCATGACCGTGCGCGACACGCGCAAGCCGGTGGGTGGCGTCTTTGTCCATATCGGCGTGATTGACGAGGGCGAGCTGCAGACCGGCCAGCAGGTCGAAGCTATTGTGCAGGAGGGCGCGCGCTGGGACATCATGCGCAACCACACCGCCACGCACCTGTTGCACAAGGCCCTGCGCGATGTGCTGGGCACCCATGTGCAGCAGGCCGGGTCGCTGGTCGCCCCGGATCGCCTGCGCTTCGACTTTTCGCACAACGCGCCGATCAGCCGCGAAGACCTGGCGCGGATCGAGCATATCATCAACGAGCAGATCATCCGCGACTACCCGGTGGACTGGACGGTGATCCCCTACCAGCAGGCGCTGGCGAGCGGCGCGATGGCCCTGTTCAACGAGAAGTACGGCAATGAGGTACGCGTCGTGCATATCCCCGGCTTCGAGAGCCGGGAACTGTGCGGCGGCACGCACGTAGAGCGCACGGGCCAGATCGGATCGTGTTTTATCACCAGCGAGGCGTCCATCGGTAGCGGCGTGCGCCGCATCGAGTGCGTGACCGGGCGCGGCGCGGTGGCCTGGGTGGAAGGCCGCAACGCGCTGCTGGCCCAGGTGGCGGCGGCGGCGCAGGCCCAGCCGGAGCGCCTCGTGCCGCAGGTGGTCGCTTTGCAGGACCAGTTGAAGGCGGCGCAGAAACGCATCAGCGCGCTGGAGCGCCAGATCGCCAGCGGGGCGGCGGGCATGCGCGGCGAGCAGGTGCAGGAAGTCAAGGGCGTGCGAGTGCTGACCGCGCGCACCGACGCCGCAAGCGCCGAGAGCCTGCGCGATGCCGCCGATCACCTGCGCGATAAGTTGCAGAGCGGCGTCGTGGTGCTGGGCACCGTGATCGACGGCAAACCGTCGCTGGTGGCGATGGCGACCGCCGATGCCGTGGGACGCGGCGCCAACGCGGGGCAGTTAGTGAAACAAGTGGCCGCGGTAGTCGGCGGCGGAGGCGGGGGGCGGCCCGAACTCGGGCAGGCAGGTGGACGTGACGCCACCAAGCTGGACGACGCCCTGGCGACCGTGCCGGAGTTCCTGGCGCGACAATTGAACGGGGCGTAGGGGCGACCACGCTCTTGCCGAGGGGCCGGGAGGCGAGCAATGCAGCCGGGTGACTATACCATCGACGTTGGCTTACATGAAGCAACAGGCGACCTGCTCAAGCGGCTGGAAAATGTGCCGCAGGGCACCAAGGTGCGCCTGAATGTCCCCCGCGATGCGATCACGATGCGCACGCTGGAAGACTACAACATGCTGCGCGACCTGCAGAAGCGCCGCCAGGTGCAGCTCACGGTGGCCTCGCCCGAACCGACGATCATCGGCCTGGCCCGGATCTACGGCTTTGAAGTCGAGAACATGAGCCCGCAGAAAAAGGCCCCCGTGCCCGCCGCCGCCGTGGAAGACGAGGCGCTGCCGCAGTGGAACCGCCAGGGGCCCGCCGCGCCCGCTGCCGCCCCGCCCGACACAAGCTGGCCCAGCTATGACGCCGCGCCGCCCGCCTCCAATGGCGGCAGCGTCGCCGAGACCCGGCCCCAGGTCATTCGCCCCCTGGCGGAGACCCCCGCCGCGCCCCCGGCGCCTGCTCCCAAAGAGGCCCCGGCGCCCGGCCCGACCATCTCCGAGAACGACTGGCTGTTCAACGGCGTGAGCCCCACGGACACGCAGGACCTGCCGCTGCCCGCCGAAGAAACCGCCGCGCGCACCAGCACCCCGCCGCCGGACGTGACTCTGCCCGGCGCTGTGCGGTTTGTGCCCGCGGGGCAGGCACCCGCCGCCCCCACGCCGCCCGCTCCCGCCGGCGAGGACCTGGGCGATCTCGACAACTTGAATTTCGACTCCGCCGAACTCGACGCGCAATCGGAAGCCTACATGCGCGAGATCGCCGACCGGAGTGCCGCCCGCGAGGCTGCGCCGCCGACGGGCAAGGATATGGCGAAGCCACCCGCTCCCACCCGCGACCGTGGGCTGAACGGCGGCGCCGCTGCTGCCGCGGGTGGCGCCGCCGGGGGCCTGCTGGCCGGGCTGGGGTTGGGCCGCGGGCGCAAACCCGCGGCCAACGGACCCACGGAACCAAGTACGCGCACCTTTGTTGACAACACGGAGCCGTCGCACGGACCGGCGGTGGTGCTGGGATCGAAGGTCGTGGGCGGGCTGGAACGCCGCCCGCCCGCCGCCCCGCCGACCGACGAGGAGCAAGCCGGCGTGAGCGGGCAACCGGTGGACGGGCATTCCAACGCCCATCTGGGGCCGATTCCCGCCGCCGTGGCAGTCGCGCCGCCTCCCGACGCCGTGGCGGTGGCCCCGCCGGTGGAGCGGGCCATTCCGGCGCCCCGGCCCCGCTTGCGCGAACGCCCAGCGCGGCCCCAGGCCCGGCAGCGCACCTCGCGGCGCGGGGGCGGGTTGCTGGTGCTGCTGGGCGTGTTGCTCATCCTGCTGGCCCTCAGCGCTATCGTTGTCTTCAACATCGGCCCGGCGCTGGCCACGGCCACCGTGCAACTCCAGCCGCGCCCCGGCGACTCCCTGGGCGTGGTCCGCGTGACCGTGCCGGTCCTGACCACCGGCAGCGCCGATGCGGGCCGGGCCGGGCTGGCGGCGCCGTCGCTGCAAGTCACGGCGACCACAACGCTGACGCCCACCCAACCGGGCGCGGGCGACACGGTGCGCATGGCCCAGCCGGTGCAGGCACAGAAAATCACCGCCGCCGTGGTGGCCGATAAGACGATCCCGACCACTGGCGTGCGCCAGCAGCCCAATAAAGCCGCGGTCGGCACCATCGAGTTCACCAACACGAGCAGCGCGGCGGTCACCATTCCGGGGAACACCGTGCTGACCGCGCCGAACGGGAAGAAGTTCCACACGGTGAATACCATCACCGTGGCGGGCACCAACTTCCTGGGCCGCACCTTCGGCACCGGGCGCGTGGACATCCAGGCCAACGAGCCGGGTCCCGACTCCAACGGCCTGCGCGTGGGCGGCAGCTACGGCAGCGCCGTCTTCGCCACGGTCATCCCGCCGGGCGGTGGCGATACCATCCCGATCCAGACGATTGCCGAGAAGGACGTTGCCGATCTGCAGGCCGCGCTCAAGGGCGACATCGTGGCTCGCGCCAGCCAGGAACTGCTGGGCAAGGTGCCGCCCGCGATGCAGCCCATCACCTGCACCATGCTGCCCGCGATCCCCGACACGGCCTTCGAGGCCAGCCCGCTGCCGGCGATCGGGTCGGACGCCGGCGAGATCCACGGCGTCATGACGGCGACGGTGGATGTGTACGCCTTTGCCCCGGCGGGGGCCGATCATCACGCGGCGCTGGCCGTGCAGGGCGCCGTGCCCAC
>CBJNAR010000284.1:0-5631 GCA_966434075.1 uncultured bacterium | reverse complement strand
CGCCGGGCACCTGCGCGGGGCGGCGCGCGACGCGGCGATTGTGGCCGCCGTGCGGGAACTGGTCGCGGACCCGGTGTCCATCGGCAGCGCCAACTTCGTCCTCGCCACCGGCGATCAGTTGTACGCCTTCCGCTTCTCGCCGCCGCAGGGCAGCGCGCGCTCGCTGTTCTATCTGCGCCGCGTGCCGCCCTCGGCGCACGCCACGCCGGGGACGGAGGCCTCGCCCGGCGCCGGCATCCCCCGCACCGCGGCGGTGCTGGTCGCCTCCGAGCAGGTCACGGGGCCGGACGAACCCTGGCAGCCGGTAGCCAACGGCTGCCTGCTGATCGCGCGCCGCGACCTCAGCCTGGACCTCGAACGCATCGCCGCGTAACGCCTGCGGGCCTGCGCCCGGCTGGTTATTGCCCCTGGCGGAACGACCAGGTCTTGGCCTGCGGGTCGTAGGACATCACGCCCTGGTAGGCCCAGTCGGCGCCGAGTTGCTGCACGCTGATCGTGACCAGCGACGTGTCGCCGTTGGCATCGAACTGCCAGGCGCCGCCCAGGATGTTCGGCCCCAGGTCGGTGGACTTGGTGGCGGCGGTGGCCTGGCGGATCGCCTCGCGGTCCTTGACCCCGGCTGTGGCGATGGCGTGCACGGCGACGCGGCCCGCTTCATAGCCGAAGGGCGCGAAGTCGGGGTTGCGGTCGTTGGGGTAGCGGCTGATATAGCGCTGGTACCAGTCCTGCCCGGCGCCGGTCAGCTTGTTGGCGGGCAGGCCGACCAGGGTGGCATAGACCGAGCCGGGGCTGCCACTGCCGCCGCTGCTCTTGTAGTCGTTGAGGAAGTCCGAGCCGACGATGCCGTCCGCGCCCATGAACGTACCCTGGAAGCCGGCGCGGCGCAGGTCGCGCAGCACGCGCGCCGGGTGGTTCGCCGTGACGCCGCCGAAGTAGACCAGGTCGGGCGCGGCGGCGACGATCTTGCTCGCCAGCGCGGCATAGTCGTCGGTGTGCGTGTCGATGCTCTCCGGGCCGCCGACCACCTGCAAGCCGAGGTCTTTCGCCGCCTGGGCAAAGATGACGGCGATGCCGTGGCCGTAGAGTTCGGTGTCGTCGATCACGTAGACCGACTTGGCGCCGATCTGCTGCGCGTAGGCGGCCCCGGCGTTGCCCTGCAGGTCGTCGGCGGGCACCACGCGGAAATAGTTCTGCACGCCCAGCGGGTAGTAGATCCAGGGTTCCCCCGCCGTGCCGGTGCCGGGCTTGGTCAGGCCGGGGTAGGTGTTGCCGGGGCTGATCATCGTCAGGCGGACGCGATTGAGCACCGGGATGCTGATCTTGGCCGCGCCGCTGTTGTAGGTGCCGATATAGACCATGGCGTCGGGGTCGGCGGCGGCGCGGCGCGCGTTCGCCAGTTCCACGTCGGCGTCCCAGTGATAGCTGCCGTCGCTCTGCCGCTTGTCGTCGGTCAGCGGCACATACTCGACGCGGAAGTTGCCGGCCTTGCCGCCGGCCTCGTCCACGGCCATCTGCACGCCGTGGGCGATACTGTCGAAGCTCTCCATGGGCACGCTCGAATAGATGCGCACGACATTGGGATCGGTGGGCAGGGCGAAGCCCAGGCGCGGGCTGAGCAGCACCAGCAGCAGCACGCCGAGCAGCCCGGCGGCCAGCAGCGGGCCGACGATCTCCGGCGCATTGGCGGCAAACGAACGACGTCTTATCACGATGGACCTTCCTCCCGGAACAGAGACCGGTATGCAAACAAGCGGGCGGTGTAACCTTTCGCTACTGCGATTACGTAGATTCCCATGACGACGTTACGCAGGACAGCCGGCCCGGTCGGGACTATACACTAACGCCGAATCTGAGTATACTAAGACCAGTGCCGGTGGTTACGCCCCAGTATAGCCGCCGGACGCCCCCGGTGCAAGCGCGAGCCGGGACCGATATACCACGATCAGATCACGCGCGCGAAAGAGGGAGTCCAGGGATTTGGCTACAACGCAACCGGGCACGGCGGTGCCCCAGGTTTGCCCCACCTGCCACGAAACCGTTATCGCCTCGGATGGCTTTTGCCCCTCATGCGGCTCGCCCATGAACCTGAGCGCCCCCCCGGCGGCACCGGGGCGCGCGCCCGCGCCGGGCAGCGCCCCCGCGGCGAGCGCCTCGCCGGGGGCGTGCCCGGTGTGTGGCGCGCCCCTGCGCCCCGGCGCCGAGTTCTGCCCCAATTGCGGCGCCTCGGTCGCCGATGCCGTGCGTAGCAGCCAGCTTGCCGCCGCGCCGGTGGGGTCGCCGGTGCTGCCGAGCACCCCGTCGGGCGTGCCGGCGCCGGCCACCTGCCCCAAGTGCGGCGCGCCGCAGCGACCGGGCGCCAAGTTCTGCAAGGAGTGCGGCTACCGCTTCAACGAGATCGCCACGGCGCTGCCGAGCACCAGCGGGGGTCTGACCCAGCTCAAGGTGGGCCAGGTGCTGGCCGGGCGCTACAAGATCGTCAAGGTCGTCGGCGGCGGCGGCATGGGCGCCGTGTTCCAGGCCGTCGATACGCACCTGCAGACGCGCGAAGAGCCCGAGGGCCGCCTTTGCGCCGTCAAAGCCATCCTGAACACCGACGACCCCGAACTGCTCGCCGCCGCCGTCGAAGAGCGCGAGATGCTGATCCGCCTGGATCACCCCAACATCGTGCGCATTTACGATATTGTGAACGAGGGCGGCGTGCCCTATATCGTCATGGCCTTCGTCAAGGGCACCAGTTGGAAGCAGATGTACGACAACAACGGCGGCCCTCTGCCCGAAAGCGAGGCATTGCGCCTGCTGCTCGGCATCCGCGGCGCCTTCGAGTACCTGCACCATCGCACCCCGCCCGTGGTCTATCGCGACTTCAAGCCGGGCAACGTGATCCAGGTGGACGAGCCGGGCGGCGGCACGCGCCAGGTGCTGATCGACCTGGGCACGGCCATCGAGTATATCCCCGGCCAGAAGCGCGAAGCCTGGGGCACCGAGGGCTATGCGCCGCCCGAGATCGGCGGCATCTGCGAGCAGCCGCCCACGATGGACCTGTTCACCATCGTCAGCACACTGGCCGCGCTGCTGGGGCTGGACGTGGCCGAGCAGCGCATCCTGGCGCCGCCGCACGAATCCTGGCCCGTCTCGCAGGAGATCTACGACTTCGTGGTGCGCGGGCGCGACCCCGACCCCAGCGTGCGCTTCCAGACGGTCGACGAACTGTTCGACCAGTTGGAGGGCATCAACCGCTTCATCAAGGGCCAGGAAATGGCCCGCGTGGCCGGTCCCACCCAGTTGCCGGGCCGGGGCACCAGCGGGCTGGCCCAGGCCATCGCCCCGGTGCAGAGCACGCTGTTCACCGGCAAGCTACTGACGGGCACGACCGGTAAGATCAGCGCGCTGCCCGCGCTCAACACATCGGACCCGGCGGCGCCCGCCTTGCAGCCCGCCCGCGACTTGATGGCGGCGGGCCGCTATTCCGAGGCGCTCACCCAGATCGACGCCGCGCTCAAGACCAACCCGGCCAGCATCGACGGCCACCTGCTCAAGGCGGCCAGCCTGAGCAACCTGGGCCGCGCCGACGAGGCCCGCGACGAACTCGACCGCGCGCAACGCCTGAGCACCCCGGCCACGCGCTGGCGCACCATCCTGGTGCAGGCCCAGGCCGCCGTCGCGGTGCGCGACTTTGCGCGCGCCGAGCAACTCTACCAGGAATTGATGAAGCTGGTGCCGGGCGAGATCTTGCCCAAGCAGGCCCTGGCCGATATTTACCGCGACACCGGCAACTATGGCCTGGCCGCCGACCTCTACAGCCGCGTCGTCTCCGCCGACCCGGCCAATGCCGACGCCATCCTGGGTTGGGCCGACAGCCTGGTGGCGCTCAACCGCACCGACCAGGCGATCGGCGTGCTGGACGCCGTCAACGAGAACGCGCTACGCTTCGTCGACGCCCAACTGCGCCTGATCGAGCTGTACCTGATGCGCATCGACGCCTACCTGACGCAGCAAGACGGCGCCCTGGCGCGCGGCAAGCCCGCGCCGCCCGGCGTGCCCGCGCTGTTGCACGACCTGGGCCTGGCTGCCCGCGCCCTGGCCGGGCTCAACGACCGCACCGAGTCGCGCCACTACTATCGGCTGCTGGCCGATTGGTGGTACGCCGCCTACCGGCTGGCCCGCGTGGGCCGCCTGCCGGCCAACATCGAGTGGCCCGACGGCCAGGTGTACCATGCCGACCGGCCCGCCGAGATCGGGCAGGCGTGCCGCGAGGCCTACCGGCGCTACCTGCGCCGCGCGCCCGACGCGCCCGACCGCGAGGATATCCTGGCGCGCATCTATTTCGACGTTACCGAGTGGCAGTAGCCGAGTTGGCATAGCAGAGGCGCGGCGCGGCGGTTGCCGGTCGGGCTGTAAGGAGGCTTGTCGTTCATGGTTACCTTTCGGGTCATCCCCCATCCCGCCGAGGAACAGGTGTTGCAGGGCCAGGGCCTGGCCCGCGTGCTCTACACGGTCGGCGCCGAGGGCGCGGCGGGCGAGAGCGTGCCGGTGTTCCTGGGCGTGGTCATGGACCAGTCCGGCAGCATGAGCGGCAGCAAGCTGGAGGCGGCGAAGGACGCCCTGCTCCATCTGCTGCACCAGGTGCCGCCGACCGACGACGTGGTGGTGCATATCACGCTGTTCAGCACCTCGGCCCACGAACTGGCCCCGCCGATCACCGGGCGCGCGCTGGCCGGGCAGATGCCCGAACTCCAGCGCCGCATCCGCCGCATCGACGCGGGCGGCTCGACCTCGCTGGGCAGCGGCCTGCGCGTGGCGATGGGTGCGGCCAACTATTACCCCAACTACGTCCGCCGCGTGCTGATGATGACCGACGGCAAGCAGGAGGGCGCCGAGCCGATCAGCGATGCCTACCAGACGGCCGAGAACCTGGGCCGCGCGGGCATCCGCGTGGACGCCTGGGGCGTGGGCAACGCCTGGGAGGCCGACGAACTGCGCACCATCGCCCACAGCACCGGCGGCGAGGCCGAAGCCGTGCCCAACGCCCGCGACCTGGGCGACGCCGTGGCCGAGCTCTTCGCCGACGTGCAGAGCACCAAGGCCAGCGACGTGCGCCTGGTGCTGACTACGCCCAAGGGCACGCTGATCCGCAGCGTGCGCCAGGTCTATCCCTCGGTGCAAGAGCGCGCCGCCAGCCGGCTGGACGAGCAGCGCTGGGTGATCCCCATCGGGTCGCTGACGCAGGAAGAGCCGAAATTCGTCGTGGAACTGGAGACTACCCCGCGCAACGTGGGCATCTCCTTCCGCATGCTGGTGCCCACCGTGACCTATTCGCAGGGCGGGCGCGACCAGACCGACGAACTGGGCCGCGACTCCTGGTTCTTCGTGCGCTGGGTGGCGACGCCCGCCGAGGTGCGCATGGACCCCGAGCTCTCGCGCTTCACCGGCGAGGAGGAGATCACCAGCCTGTCGCAAGAGGGCTTCGCGCTGCTCGAAATGGGCGCCGTGGAGGAAGCCACTGCCAAGCTGAACGCCGCGCTGCGCAAAGCCGAGCAGATCAACAGCCCGCAGGTGGCGACGCTGGGCGCCGTGGTTAATCCGCAGACCGGGCGGCTCGTCTCGACCGACGCCAACGCCGCCGTGAACAAG
>CBJNAR010000283.1:0-5644 GCA_966434075.1 uncultured bacterium | reverse complement strand
CGCCTGATCGGCGAGCGCCGCGCAGATAATCTGCACATTCTTGATCCGGATCATATGTCCTCCTGGGCCGTGCCGGCCTCAGCGTGGATTGCGCCACTACGGGGCGTCAGTCCTGCGGATCGCCAATCGCGCCCGCGTGGCAGCAATCGAGCACCAGACCCGACGGCAGGCCGGGGTCTTCCAGCAGGGTGAGCAACTCTCGCGCGGGGAGATCGGCATCCCAGGCACAGATGCGCAACCCGTCCGTGTCGCGCCGGCCATGGCCCGCGAAGTAGACCAGCAGCGTGTCGTCCGGTGTCTGTTGCGCCTGCATCCGCTGGATCGACTCGGTGATCTGCGGGATCGTCACCGACGCGCCGAGCAACAGCGCCATGCCGCCCAGCGTGCCGTCCTCGATCGGTTGCGCCACCAGCAACCCCGCCATCCGCTTCGCATCGCGTTCCGCCCCCTGCAACGCCGGGAGATCCGTGCGGGGCGTGCCCTCATAATTGCAGCCGATGACCACTCCAAACAGCCGATTCATATGCATCCTCCTGGCGGGCGCGACCGGAGGCTCAAGCCTCCGGCTACCGTTACCAAGGCCGCCTGCGCGGCCTCCCGTCTCAGCCCGCGCAGGCGGGCTTCGCAAATGTAGCCCGCCCGTTGACGGGCCGGGCGCTCCCCCTGCCGCCCGTTGACGGGCCGGGCGCTCCCACCCTCCCGCCTGCCGGACTCACCCCCTTAAGGCAATGGCGTAAACCGGCGCAGGTTACTGCGAAGACAGGACGATATATCTCCCGCGAATCTTCACAATTTCAGCACACCCCTGCGCTACAGTAAGGATAGCGGCTCGCGGCGCCGCCGGGCCGCGGCGTGCCGTAACACACGGTAACACAACCACCGGCGCGCGGGTAACATTCGGGTGCTACGATAAGCCCAACACGGCGCCGCCCGTATCCCCGGCAGGCCAGGCCACGCCTGCGCGGCACGGGTGGTTCGCGCCAATTCCCTGGACAAGGAGTAGTGAATGAATCGAGGAAGCCATAACGGTGCGCCGGCGGGGCGCGCCGGAAGCCCGTACGCCGTCGAGGCGACCGACCTCACGCGGGTGCTGCCGCTCGGCGCCGAGCAGGTGCCCGTCCTCAACGGCATCTCGTTGCAGATCGCCCCCGGCGAGTGGGTGGCGCTGACCGGGCCGTCCGGCTCGGGCAAATCGACCCTGCTGGGCATCCTGGCCGGGCTGGACACGCCCAGCGGCGGGCGCATCTGCATCGACGGCGCGGACATCACCGGCATGGACGAGCGCGACCTGGCCCGTATCCGCAACCAGAAGATCGGCATCGTCTTCCAGTCGTTCAACCTCATCCCCACGCTGACGGCGCAGGAGAACGTCGAGGTGCCGCTCTATGTGCGCGCCAACCACCGCCAGGCGCCGGCGCGGGCGCGCGAAATGCTGGAGCGCGTGGGCCTGGGTCCCCGCCGCGGGCACCGGCCCCACCAGTTGTCGGGCGGCGAGCAGCAGCGCGTCGCCATCGCCCGCGCCCTGGTGACGGAGCCGGCCCTGCTGCTGGCCGACGAGCCCACCGGCAACCTCGACAGCACCACCGGCGCGCAGGTGCTCGACCTGTTCGCCCGCCTGCGCGCCGACCTGGGCGTGACCCTGATCATGGCGACCCACGACCCGGCTATCGCCGCCCGCGCCGGTCGCGAACTCCACATCGTGGACGGCAGGCTCACCGACCCGCCCGCCCGGCCCGCCGCGCTGGGCGCGGACCTGGCCGTCGCGGGAGGCCCCCGATGACGGCGCGCTTCTACCTGCGCTACGCGGCGCGTGCCCTCCAGCGCGGCGGTCAGCGGACGGTGCTGGCCCTGCTCTGCGTGGCCTTCGGCGTCATGTCGCTGGTCGCCATGCAACTGCTGGCCGGGCTGATCCGCGAAGCCATGATGGGCGATCCGCGCCTGGTCACAGGCGGCGACGGCTTCGTGTCCGCCCGCGCGACCGGCGGGATCACCGCCGCCGATCTCGCGACGCTCGGCCGCCTGCGGGCAGACGGCACGATCAGCAACTACAGCCTGTTGGCTCGCCAGGATATGTTCATGCTCAAGCCGGGCAACGGCAACCCGGTCTACCTGCTCACCCACCCGCCGCGCGGCGTGGACCCGGCCACCTTCCCGCTGGTGGGCAGCATCCCCCTGCGCGAACCCGCCGGGCTGACCTTCGCGGCGGCCATCGCCCCGCCGCTCCACGCTGTGATCACGCGCGACCTGGCCGATGGCCTGGGTCTCAAGCCGGACGACCACTTCAAGCTCATCGGCAGCCCCGACGGCTCGGCGCCCGAACTGACCGTGGCCGGGGTGGCCGAGACCATGCCCGACTCCCAGGGCGACGCCGTGCTCTACAGCCTGGACACGGCCCGCGAACTCGCGCACACCGCGCTGGTGGCCGACGCGGCCACCGTGACCTGGCCGGGCGGTGGCGCGGTCCCGGCCCGCCTGGAAGCGAGCGGCCTGCCCGTCATCCCTGCCGCAGAGCAGGCCGAGCGCACAGGCGGTGCTGCCGCGCCGGTGTTCGACTTCATGCTCAAGGGCGCGGGCATCCTGGGCCTCGTCGTGGGCGGCATCGGCGTGGCGAACACGCTGCAGGTCAACCTGGCCCGCCGCCTGCTGGAGATCGCCACGCTCAAGACGCTGGGCTACCGGCGGCGCGACCTGCTGGCCCTCTTCGGCATGGAGACAGCCCTGCTCGGCCTGGTCGGTGGGGGGATCGGGGCGCTAGCCGGCATCGCGCTGGCCGCCGGGCTGGTGCAACTGCTGGCCGGGTCGGGGCTGTTCTTGCTGGCCTGGCACGTGGACTGGCGTATCGTGGCCGGGGGCGTACTGATCGGTATGCTCACCGCCGTGATCTTCGGCCTCTTCACCATCGTGCGCGCCAGTTCGGTGCGGCCCGGCGTGCTGCTGCGCAACCTGCCGGTGCGCGGAAGCTGGGGCACGCGGCTGGCCGGGGCGGCGCTGGTCGCCTTGCTCATCGCCCTGTTCACCGCCGTCGCCATCGTCGTCATGGGGTCACCACTCGACGGCGCGGAGATCGTTGGCGTGGCCCTGGCCGCGCTGATTGTGCTGGTGCTGCTGCTGGGCGGCACGCTGTTCGTGCTGCTGCGCATCCCCGCGCCGCGGCTGCCCACGCTGACCATGGCCCGGCAGAACCTCAAGCGCCAGTCGCTGCGCGCCGCCTTCCCGCTCATCGCCCTGTTCATGGGCGTCTTCACCATCGGCTTCGCCACCGGCACGCTGATCGACGCCTTCAACCGCGTGGCCGCCGGCCAGCCCGGCAGCGTCGCCAACAACCTAACCGTCTACACCCGCCAGGGCGACGCCGCCACGGCGACCGGCCAGTTGGCCGGCGCGGGCGCGAGCGAGATCCACAGCAGCACCCGCCCCGCCGTGAGCGTGCGCACCGCGGGGGGCACGCCGCTGCCCGGCGTGCGCTACCTGGACGGGCGCCCGGCGGCGGAGGGCGCCTGGGATGCCCATATCCAGGACGGCCAGTGGACCGGCGCCGCCGGGGACGCCGTGCTGTCCGCAATGTGCCAGCAGCCGCCCTGGTCCCTGCGCCTGGGCGATACCCTCACCGTGACCGCGCCAGGTCACGCGCCGCTCACGCTGCATGTCACCGGCTTCTACACGCGGGCCGGGCTCGGCAACATCCTGCAGGACGCCTTATGGCAGACCGGCGAGGTGCTGGTGAGCCAGGACACGGCGGCCCGCCTGGGGGGATCGGATACGCCCGTCATCTTCACGGCCACGGTGCCCGCCGCGCGGCTGGTCCAGGCGGGGCCGGCGGTCGCCGCCGCGCTGCCACAGGCCATCGTGGTGAGCCAGGCCGACGTGAACGACGCCCTGCAACGGCGCTATGTCAATTTGCTGGCCTTCGTGAACGGGGTGGCCGGGCTGGCCCTGGTCGCCGGGATGGTGCTCATCGCCAACGCCGTCGGCCTGGCGATGGTCGAGCGGCGGCGGGAACTGGGCATCCTCAAGGCGACAGGCTTCACCGCGGCGCGCGTGCTGCGCCTGCTGGCGACCGAGAACGCCCTGCTGGGCCTGCTGGCCGGGACACTGGGCATGATCACGGTCGCCATCGCCATGGCCGGGATCAACATCCTGCGTCCCGGCGCCGAACTCACCCTCGACCCGGTGCTGGCCGTGGTCATGGTCGGCGTCTCGGTGCTGCTCGCGCTGGGCACGACGGCGCTGGTCGCCTGGCAGCCGGTCCACGCCCGCCCGCTCGACGTGCTGCGCAACGAGTAGCCTGCCTGCGCGACCGGGGCGGCGGCGCCCCGGTCGCCGGGTCCCCCGCGATTCGTAACCCACTATTTACCTACCCCTACGGCTTTGTTTACCCACCCCTGCTAGAATCAAGTTGCTATATACCATCCCTGGCGGCCCGGCGGCCGGTCCGCTGCCGGGACGGGACTGCCGGCCGGACGCAGCGGGCGCGGGTGCCCGGTTGGCGCTGATTATCCGCCGGTGCCAGGGCCAAAGGACCACTCTTGGGGCATTGTGCGGATCTCCGTTGGGCCGGCGCGGGGCGCCCCCAGCGGACGAGGAGTAAGGAATGCCTGCCACCACCGCGCCCCCGCCGCGCGATCCCCGCTCGCGGGCGCGGTCCCATCCCCACCCGCCCGGCCGCGCCGGACGCCCTTCGACGCGCCCTCCTGTTCCTCGCGATCCTCGTACACCGGTAGGTCTATCACGGCCGGCCCATGAGCCCGGCCTGGAGGACTGATCGTTTGGAGGTAGAACCATGAAGGTGCTGAGTGATTTACTGGATCAGGTCACCGGCAGGTATGCAGCTCGGCCCGCCCTCCACTTCATCGGCGACGGCCCGACTTGGACCTGGACCTACGCCGATCTGCACTCGCAGACCGAGCGTATTGCCGCGGCGCTCCACGAGCAAGGGGTGGGACCCGGCACCCGCGTGATCTTCTGGGCGCCCAACAGCCCCTGGTGGGTGGCCGCCTATTTCGCGGTCCTGCGCCTGGGCGCAATCGTGGTGCCGCTCGACGCCCGCAACACGCCCGATTTCGTCGACCGGGTCGCAGCGCAGACGGAGCCGGTGCTGGCGCTGCTGGCCGCGGCGACGGCACCCGGCTGGGATAGCCGGGTGCCGGTCCGGTTGCTCGAATCGTTCGCGGACTTGCCCGCGGGCACGCCGCCCCCGCTGCCCGCCGATCTCGGCCCGCAGAGTCTCGCCGTCATCGCGTTCACTTCGGGCACCACCGGCGACCCGAAGGGTGTGATGCTGACCCACGGCAATATCCTGGCCGACGCGATCAACACCAACAAGCATGTGCCGGAGTTCCCGACCTATCGCCTGTTGTCGATCCTGCCCCTGAGCCATATGCTGGAAGAGGTGGTCGGGCTGCTGCTGCCGCTGCTGCGCGGGGCCGGCGTCACCTACACGGCCAGCCGCCAGTCCACCGTTTTGTTCCGCGCGATCCAGGAACAGCAGATCACCACGATCCTGCTCGTGCCGCAAGCGGTGGAACTGCTGATGAACGCGATCGAGCAAGAAGTCCGGGCGCAGGGCAAAGAAGCGCTGTGGCGCCGCATGCAGCGGGTCGCCGGGTACCTGCCGCCGCGCGCCCGGCGGTTGTTGTTCCGCCAG
>CBJNAR010000282.1:0-5645 GCA_966434075.1 uncultured bacterium | reverse complement strand
GCTCAGAGTGACACGGGGTGGCGGGCCGCCTGGGACCGGGTATTAACAGACGCTAACACCGCCTTAAAAGGCTGTTAACACCGATTGAGTATACTGCACTGTGACCATGCATTGCCTGAATGAAACCACGCCCTGCGCCGCCGGCAGCCCGCGCCTCCGTCCGGCGGCGAGTTGCACAACCCGCCCCGCCTGTGTAGACTATGAATGATCGGAAATGAGTGTACCCGACCGCGATGATCAGTGTGAGTGAGCAAACCCACATGCAAACCCGCCCGGAGCCGCCCAGCGCTCCGCAACCTACCGTGCTGGTGGTCGACGACGAACAGACCCTGCGCGACATGCTGGCCTACAACCTGCGCCGCGAGGGCTACCGCGTGCTAACCGCCGCCGACGGCGCGGCGGCCATCCCCCTGGCCTATGCCGAGCGGCCCGACCTGGTGATCCTCGACGTGATGCTACCCGGTGTGAGCGGCTTCGACGTGTGCCGGGCCATCCGCCGCGAGTTGACTGTGCCCATCCTGATGCTGTCGGCGCGGGAAGAGGAGATCGACAAGGTGCTGGGCCTGGAACTCGGCGCCGACGACTACCTGACCAAGCCGTTCGGGCTGCGCGAGCTGCTGGCCCGCGTCCACGCGCTGATCCGGCGCACCGAAATGCTGCGCGGGGCGGCCCCGGCAGGGACGGCGGCGGCGCAAGAGGCCCCGGCGCCCAGCCCCGGCCCCCTGCTGGTCAGCGGCGACCTGGCCATTGACGTGGCGCGGCGCACCGTGACGCGGGCCGGGCAGCCGCTGGCGCTCAAGCCCAAGGAGTTCGACTTGCTGGCCTTCCTGGCCGGCCACGCGCAACAGGTCTTCTCGCGCGAGGTGCTGCTCGACCGCGTCTGGGGCTACGACTTCGTCGGCGGCACGCGCACGGTCGACGTGCACATCCGCTGGCTGCGCACCAAGGTCGAAGCCGACCCGGCCAACCCCACTGTGCTGGAGACGGTCTACGGCGTCGGCTACAAGTTCGCCCCCGCCGTGCGGGTCGAGCAGGCACCGGGCTAGGCGGCGGAGCGCCCCACCATGCTCTCGCGCACCTGGGTCCGCGTCGCCCTGAGCTATATCGCCCTGGTGCTGACCACCGTGGGCATCCTGGCCGTGCTGCTCGGCGACGAGTTCGCCACACGCGAGGCCGATGCCCTGCGCGCCCGGCTGAGCGACCAGGCCCGCGCCGTCGCGTTCGCCGCCGCCCCGCTGCTGGCCCCGGCCACCCCCATCTCGGCCACGACCGCGCTGGCCCACCGCCTGGCCGGCCTCTTCGGCACCCGCGTGACCCTGATCCGTCCCGACGGGCAGGTGGTCGGCGACTCCGAGGAAGACCCGGCGCATATGGCGAACCACCGGCAGCGCCCGGAAGTGGTGCAGGCGCTGGCCCACCCCGGCACGCCCGGCAGCGACACCCGCCTGAGCGCCACCGTCCACCGCCAGTTGCTCTACGTGGCCGTGACCGTGCCCGCCGCTAACGAGGCACCCGGCGCCGGGGGCGCCGTGGCCGGCATCGCCCGCGTGGCCTACCCGCTGACCTCGGTGGAGCAGGCGCGCGACACGCTCTGGCGCAACCTGGCGCTGACCGTGCTGCTGGTCAGCCTGCCCGCGGCGCTACTCGGCGCCCTGCTGGCCCGGTCCATCGCCGGGCCGCTGTCGGCTCTGCGCGGCGTGGCCGCCCGCTTCGGCCAGGGCGACCTCACCGCGCGCGCCGACAGCCGGACCGGCGGCGAGATCGGGGCGCTGAGCGGCGAGTTCAATGCCATGGCGAACCGGCTGAGCGACACCATCCGCCGCCGCACGACCGAGCGCAACCAGATGGCCGCTGTGCTGGCCCATATGCATGACGGCATCGTGCTCACCGACGCCCACGGCGCCATCGACGGCATCAACCCCACTGCCTGCCGCCTGCTCGGCACCACGCCGGAGCATGCCGTGGGCCGGTCGCTGGTCGCGCTGACCCAGAGCCACGAGATGTACCAGGCGGGGCGCGCCGCCCTGGCCGCGCCGGGCGAGCGGCAATACCTGGAGCTGACCCTCGGCCCCTATCAGGTGGCCTGCGTCGTCACCGGCATCCCCGGCCCGGCAGGCGCCCCGCCCAGCGGCCTGGCCGTGCTGCAAGATGTGACCGAGGTGCGCCGCCTGGAGCGCGTGCGCCGTGACTTCGTGGCCAATATCGGCCACGAGCTCCGCACGCCGCTGGCCTCGATCAAGCTGCTGGTGGAGACGCTGCACACGGCCATCCACGACGACCCCGAGGCGGCGGACGACTTCTTGCGGAGCATCGACGTGGAACTGGATGGGCTGACCCAACTGGTGCGCGAACTGCTGGAACTGTCGCGCATCGAGTCCGGGCAGGTGCAACTGGACCGCCACCCGGTGCCGGTGGACACGCTGCTGGAGCGGGCCGCCGCACGGCTGCGCGCCCAGGCCGAGCGCGCCGGCCTCACCCTGACCGTGCGCCCCGCCCCGACCCTGCCGCCCGCCGATGTGGACGCCACGCGCATCGAGCAGGTGCTGGTCAATCTGGTCCACAACGCGATCAAGTTCACGCCGCCGGGTGGGGAGGTCACGCTCGGGGCCGAGCCGGCTCCGGCGGGCGTGCGGCTCTACGTGCGCGACACCGGCATCGGCATCGCGCCGGCTGAGCAGCCGCGGCTGTTCGAGCGGTTCTACAAAGTGGACAAAGCGCGCGCCGCGGGGGCCGCGAGCGCGGGGGGCACGGGGTTGGGCCTCGCCATCGCCAAGCACCTGGTGCAGGCCCACGGCGGCGAGATCGGCGTGATCAGCCGTCCTGGTGCGGGCGCCACCTTCGCCTTCACGCTGCCGGCCGCACGAGTGCTGAGTGCTGAGTAGGGACGAGTGGTCAGTGGTCAGTGGTCAGTAATGAGGCTTGTCCCGCTGAGCGCAGCGAAGAGTCTCGTCTCGCGCAGGAGGCTTGTCACTCTGAGCGCAGCGAAGAGTCTCGTCCCGTAGCCACGGAGACGAGATGCTTCACTGCGTTCAGCATGACAAGTGAGGCCGGCAGCAGAGGTAAGGCGGCGATGTTGCTAGCGCCGCGGCGATCTCACCCGGCGGCGCAGGTGCGTGTGGAACCAGGTTTCCGCCTCGTCGCGGATCGGTTCCCAGCCCTCGTCGATCAATTGCTGGATGAAGGTGCCGTGCACCGTGACGGCCTCGCGCTCGGGGATGGGATAGGCAATCGACCCCGCCTTTTTCACGCTGAACGGTTCCGTCTCCCCCGCCATATAGGTGCCCCTGGCCCCATAGGCGCGCGCCCAGAACCGCAGCAGATGCGTGGGGGAACCGACCAGGGCCGGCTTGCCTTCCTGGACGACCTCCCACATCACTTCGCAGGTCTCCCAGGCGGGGGCGGGGTCTTCGCGCGCCGGGCCGTCGGCGGCACGCAGCGACGTGCCGCACTGCCAGCAAAAACTCGCCGCCAACGGGAGTTCCTTGCCACAGTTTTTGCAGACCATAACGAACCTCCTGGTGGAGAGTCGGATGGAGGCCACGGCAGTGGGCCGGCATCTGGGTAGAGGATCGGACATATGGGGTATGCGAATCCCAGAATTGTCATGGACCCGGTTGGGGCGCCAGGAAGCTTACCAAACTGCTTGGTCGCCGGTCATCCTGTTGTGCCGTGCCGATTAACTCGGTGGCCGCCACGGGTGCGCCCCATAGCAAACTCTCAGCGGCAATGGTAGCCGGAGCGTCGGGTGCGGACGGCGCTGAGAAAGGTTCAGCTATTATGATGGTTTGTATTGTAGCAGAATCCCCCCCGCAATGCAAGTGCCCGGTCAGGTTTTGGTAAGGTAAAGGGCGGCTGCGCGGTAAGGTCAGCGCTGTACCCCTCCGCGGCGCACCGCCTGGCCGCGGAAAAGTCAAGCGCGAGGCGCCAATAGACCCATTGCAGTATTGCGAATCTATGTTATACTATTCTCAGTGAGACCTCGCTGTGCGTTCACCAGCACTCGCTTGCCATCTCCTCCGCTTTCTTTCGCGCCGCGTGTGCCTGATCCCCTGTGTTGTCTCTGGAGCAGCAACTGGATTCGTATGGGCGCATAAGGAGATGGCAATTCTATGACTCTTACATCGAGCGAGCAGAACACGCAAAGCACCGCGAACGCCGCCGCGGCCCCTGTTTACCAGGGCTGGCGGGTCGATCCCATGCACACGATCGTGCAGTTCGCCGTGAAGCACATGATGATCTCCACCGTGCGCGGCGGCTTCCACTCGCCCAATGGGACCATCCTGGTCGATGAACAGGACCTGACCCGCTCGCGCGTGGAGGCGGTCATCGACGCGCGCACGCTGGATACGCACGCCGAGGAGCGCGATGTGCATTTGCGCAGCGCCGATTTCCTGGACGTGGAGAACCACCCGCAGATTACCTTCACGAGCACACGCGTCGAGGTCCTTGACCCCGAGCATGTCCGCGTCCTAGGCAATCTGACCATCCGCGGTGTGACCCAGGAGGTGCCCCTGGACGTGGAGTTGGGCGGGCGCAACGTGACCCCCTGGGGCGAGCAGAAAATGGGCTTCTCGGCCACCACCAAGATCAACCGCAAGGACTTTGGCCTGAATTGGAATATGGCCCTGGAGATGGGCGGCATGATGGTCGGCGACGACATCAAGATCAGCATCGACGGCGAAGCCACGCCGCTCTAAGCACCCGGCGTGCCCCCGAACCCACGCGCGTAGGAGCCGGTTCGGGGGCACGTCACCGTTGTACGGCCAAACCGCCTCGCCCGCCTGCACGAACGCGACCGCTGCCCCACGGCGCCCCCCATCCTCACGACCGCTCCCGCCCAATTCATAGCAATTGTTTACATTCCTCTAACCCGCGCTTAATCTTCCGGCGCGATAATAGTCGTGTAGCAACCACAAACATAACGCCGCCACTGCCGGCGGCAACAAGAATCCACGCACGCTTGCCGATCCGCGCGATCGGGGAGGTTTCAGATGGTGCCCGCCACACAGCAGATCAGCAACCCACGCACGTTACCCGCCGCGATGCAGGTCCGGCCCACCCTTCCGGCGCCGTTCGACCCCGCGCCGCCAGCAGGCGACGGCATATCCGCCGCCCTCCTGGACCGCGCGCAGCAGCGGCGCGCTGCGGGCGATCTGCTCGGCGCCTTGCGCGACCTGGACGCCTGCCTGGCGACCCGACCCGATCACGCCCCGGCCCTCGTGCTGCGCGCCTGGGTGCTGCGCGACCTGGGGCGGGTGCATGCCGCCGGCTTTGACTTCGACCGCGCCGTGGCCCTCGCCCCTCACGATCCCGACGTGCTCTACAACCGGGCACTCTTCCACGAGGAATCCGGGGATATGTCCCGCGCCGCCGTCGATTGGCTGCAGATGCAGGCGTTGCGTCGCGAGTCCGGTGCCGCCGCGCCGGCCCCACCCGCGCTGCGGCCCCACCGGCCGCTGTATAACCGGCCCGCGCATCTGCAGGCGCCGCCCGCCGCCCCGGCGCCCATCGACGAACTCTACCGGCGCGGCATCCAGTATGTCGAGATGGGCAACCCGCCCGCCGGCATCGGCGCGCTCCTGCAGGTGCTCGACTACCGCCCCGCCGACCCCGACGTGCTCTACCGCCTGGCCTGGGCCTGGGCT
>CBJNAR010000281.1:0-5654 GCA_966434075.1 uncultured bacterium | reverse complement strand
CGATCCCAGCGGCTACAAGTGGTCCTACTACGACACGGTGATGCGCTGGTATTCCCAGGCCGGCATCCAGGTCATGCCGACCATTAACTCCTGCCCCGCCTGGGCCTGCACGAACGAGGCCGGGCCGGTGGATAAGGTGCCGGTGGATCGCTTGGTCACATTCTGGAAGGCGGTGGCGGATCGTTATAGCCGCCCGCCCTATAATGTCCACTTCTGGGAGTTGTTCAACGAACCGGACTCCACGTATAACCCGGACCATCCGACCGGCTTCGGGGTGAATGCGGCGGCCTATGTGGCGCTGCTGCGCGCCGGGGTGCCCGCCGTGCGCGCCGTCGATCCGCAAGCCCGGTTCGTGCTGGGCGGGCTGGGCTACGAGTGGTTCATGGACGAGACGCCGCCCGGCCCGTTCAACCGCAACTTCCTGCGCGACTTCGCCCAGGCAGGCGGCGGCGACTATATCGATTATGTCAACTTCCACTACTACCCGCAGAACCCGCACTGGCCGAGCGTGGCCGACAAAACCGCCACCCTGCGCCAGGTGCTCAACAACCTGGGCCTTCAGCAGCCGCTGATCAATACCGAGATCGGCCTCACGTCGTCCAACGACCCGCGCTGGCAGCCGCCGGGCTGGCCGGTGGGCAGCGAGACGGTGCAGGCGCGCTTCCTGGCCCGCGCCTACGCCGAGGGCCTGGGCGCAGGGCTGCAAAGCATGGCGTGGTTCACGCTGCACGACTGGAATCCGCCCAGCGCCGGGCTACAGATCTTCGCCCAAACCGGCCTGCACCGCCTGGACTGGAGTCCCAAGCCCGCCGTGCAAGCCTATCGCACGCTAATGGCGCAGATCGGGGACCGGCCCGCCCTGCGGCGGCTCGACGCGGCGACGCTCGGCAGCGCGACGCTCGACGGCTACGCCTTCGGCACCCCCGGCGACCAGGTGTGGGTGGTCTGGAGTCGCACCGACGCCACGGTGCCGGTCCGGCTCCCGGCCGCGGGCACGATCCGCGCGCTGGACCTCTACGGCGCCCCCCTGAGCCTGCCCGGCGGGCGGCTGGCCGCCGGCCCCGAGCCGGTCTATCTGCAAGTGAGCGGAGCGCGGTAGCACGACCGGCCTAACCCCCCGGCCCCCTTCCCGTTCCGGGAAGGGGGAGGCGACGCTTGACCTGCGGGATGGCCGCCCGTCGTGGTGCGCTATCTTCCCACGCAGGGGCAGAGGCACTAGCGCGATAAACCTATTCTCCCCCCTTCCCGTTCCGGGAAGGGGGCCGGGGGGTTAGGCCCGCGGTTGCGCGATTGGCCCTGCTGTGCTATGATTCCTGGCAGGGGCAGGTTATGAGTCACCACAGCACCGGCAGCATCCGGCCCGGCGCGGGGGTCCGTTGTGGATAAGCAAATCCTGCGCGGGCTGATCGAGTCCGGCGAGACATACGAGGTCGAGTTCAAGCGCAGCGGCGAGCGGCCCATCGTGCTGGCCGAGCGCATGGCCGGGCTGGCGAACACCGCCGGAGGCTGGATCATCTTCGGCGTGGACGATGCGACGCGCGAGATCGTCGGCGTCGGCAACGCTAAGTATGTGAGCGACAACATCGTGCAGGCGGCGCGGCGCTGCCAGCCGCCCCTGGTCACGGTGCCGGTCGAGCCCGCGCGCATCGACTTCGACGGGCGCACGGTCGTGCTGGTCTACGTGCCCCCAGCCATGGGCGTGCTCTACCAGGCGGGCGGCGTGTTCTGGGGCCGCAAGGGGTCGCAGACGGTGCCGCTGACCCTGACCGAGATCAACGCCCTCTCCTACGCGCGCGGCATCATGAGCTGGGAACGCGATGCCGTCCCCAAGGCGACGCTGGACGACCTGGACACCGCCGCCGTCACCCGCTACCTGGGGGCGCGCAACAGCGGGCGCCTGCAATACAACAGCCTGGCCGAATCGCTGGTCGGGCTACAGTGCGCCGTCGAGCAGGTGAACGCCGCGGGCGAGGAACTGGAACCGCGCCCCACCAACGCCGGGATGCTCTTTTTCGGGCGCGACCCGCAGCGCTGGATCCCGCAGAGCGAGGTGTTCTGCGTCCAATTCAACGACACCACGGGCACCGGCGGCTACCTGAACCGCAAGAACCTGCGCGGCGCCCTGCCCGAGCTCATCGACGGCACCGAGCGCTTTATCGAGACGAGCATGCGCACCGGCGCCGAGATTCAGGACTTCAAGCGCGTCGATCTACCGGAGTACCCGCTCAAGGCGATCCGCGAGGCGGTGACGAATGCGCTGGTACACCGCGATTACCACGAGGCGGGCCAGCACGTGCGCGTGTTCGTCTACCCGCAGCAGATCGAGATCCACTCCCCCGGCCTCTTGCCGCCCGGCATCAGCCTGACCCTGATGGCGCGCGGGCGCACGCAGTCGCGGGCGCGCAACCCGGTGCTAGCCGGGTTGCTGCGCGATCTGCCGGGCTACATGGAACAGATCGGCAGCGGGGTGCGCCTGATGATCCACGCCATGCGCGAGCACGGCTTGCCCCCGCCCGAGTTCCGCGAGGAAGGTGGCGAGTTCGTCGTCACCTTCTACGGCCCGCGCTGGGAGCCACCCGTCGCCGAACCGGCCCCCGTGGCCCAGCCGCACCCCGCGGCGCCGGTGGGAGCCGCGGGCCGCCTCGCCGCCCGCCTGACCGAGCTGAACGAGCGCCAGTTGCGCGCTATCGAGGTGCTCCAGGAGCGGGGCCGCCTGAACAACGCCGAGTACCGCACGCTCACCGGCATGTCGGACCGCACCGCCGCCCGCGAACTGAGCGACCTGGTGAACCGCGGCTTCCTGGCCGTCCACGGCTCGGGCCGCGCCCGCTTCTATACTCTGGCCGAGGACGGCGAGTCCGCGCATCTGGAGACCGGCGAGGAAGAATCGCCGGATGAGGGTTAGGCCGGCGGGCCGGTTTCAAACCGGCCCCTACAACGCTGTCGTGTTTGCGGCCTGTGAATCGGAGGCACATCAGGAGGGGCCGCCCATCGTAAGGCATGAAAGTAGCGCGCAATGCTGCTGTAGGGGCCGGTTTCAAACCGGCCTTGTCGCCCCACCGGATCTGCCTGTGGTCAGTGTCCTACGCTGATGAGCAACGAGTACGGCGCGATAAATCGCGCATCTACAGAAGATCTCCGGCACAATCCCTGTGTCACTCTTCGATGCGCGCAGAGTCTTCCTGCCCTACCTGAGCGTGATTCATGGCGGGAGTGTGGCGGGATTCCGGGGGCGGTTGGCGGGATAACAGCGTGATTTGGCGGGATTCCGGCGGAGTACGGCTTCCCTGGCGGGATTCACAGCATGTGTGGCGGGATTCTGGCGGGATTAGCGCGTTTCTGGCGGGATTCGCGCAAAGCGTGGAGGGATATGGCGGGATTGTGGCGCGATCGGCGGAAGTATGGCAGGATAATAGCATCACATCCAACAAACACTTGTCGCCGGCATGATCCTGCGGTGTAGGGGCCGGTTTCAAACCGGCCCGCCGCCTATCCTTGTCGCCGGCTACTAGTTATGTAAAGGAGCGAACGTGACCACGACCCTCGATCCCGCCCCTGAGGATGCACGGCTATTCGACCCCTGGACGCGCGAGTATGCCCTGCTGGGGCTGCGTCTGGAGCGGCTGGCCCCCGGCACGGTCGACGCCTGGATCGGCCCGGCAGCGTGGCGTGAGGCGGTGAACGCCGAACCCGCGCCCGCGCCCGCCGATCTACAGGCCGCCGCCGCCCGGCTGACCGCCGATTTGCCCGGCATGAGCTATGCGGCCGCGCGCACCGAATACCTGCGCCGCCAGATGACGGCGCTCGAAACCCAGGCGCGCGTGCTGGCAGGAGAGGCCATCCCCTTGGCCGAACAGGCGCGGCTCTATTTCGACATCCAGCCGCAGCGCGTGCCGGAAGACGTGTTCGCCGCCGCCCATGCCGAACTTGACGCCATGTTGCCGGGCGAGGGGTCGCTGGCCGAGCGGCGGGCGGCCTGGCGGCAACACTTCCAGGCCCCGCCGCAGGCCGTGCTGCCCCTGCTCGACAGCATCGCCGCCGAAGTGCGTGACCACACCACGCCGCACTGGCGGCTGCCCGCGGATGAGAGTATCGAACTCACGCTGGTACGCGATCAGCCGTGGGGCGCGTATAACTGGTACCTGGGCCACGCCCGGTCGCGCATCGAGATCAACACCGACCTGCCGATGCAGGTGGATGGGCTGGTCGATTACCTGTGCCACGAAGGCTATCCGGGCCACCACACCGAGCACACGCTGCGCGAAGTGACGCAGTATCGCGGGCAGGGCCACGGCGAGTACGCGATCCAGCTCATCAACACGCCGGAGAGCCTGATCTCCGAGGGCATCGCCACGTCGGCGCGCGAGATGATCTTCGACGACGCCGACGACCTGGCCTGGACGGCAGCCCACGTGCTGCCCGCGCTGGAAAAGCAGATGGACGTGGAGCGGGCCGCGCGCATCCGGGACGCCGCCCTGGCGCTGAGCGGGGTGAGCGGCAACGCGGCGTTCCTGCTCCATGAAGACGGCCGCCCGCCCGAGGAGGTCGCCGCGTATGTGGCGCGCTGGGGCCTGCGCCGGCCCGAGGAGGCCACACACCACCTGCGCTTCCTGCAATCGCCGCTCTGGCGCGTCTACACGTTCACCTACACCTATGGTCACGCCCTGCTAGCGCCGCTGCTGGCCGGGCCGGACCGGCGCGCCGTCTTCGGGCGCATCCTGACCGAGCCGGTCTACCCCGCGTTGCTGGCAGAATGGGCGGCGAAGTACTCAACCAGCGCCTCCCTCGCGTAACGGGCGGGGCCGCGCGTGCTCTCACGGGCCAAAGCGCGCGGCCCCGCTTGCCGCGCCCGCAGCGATACACCCGGCTTCCTTACAATATTCCCTGAACAAAGATCCAACATATCCGGAACAACGTGTACCGGTAAGATGGAAGTATGCCCGCGGCCCGGTAGGCGGTAGTGCGCGGGTCATTTGCAGGGAGTGAGGTAAGCTATGACTCGTATCGGCCCGACCGAGGCGCGTAGCGATGTGCTGCGCCAGGTCGTTAACGTTGTGACCCTCCTGATCATGATCACGGTCAACGCCCTGGCGAACATTCTGCCCATTAACGGGCAAACCACGGCGGCGATCTCGGATCGCTTCCCGGTGTACTTTGTTCCGGCCGGGTATGTCTTCTCGATTTGGGGCGTGATTTACCTGGCGCTGCTCGTCTTCGGGGTCTACCAGGCCTTGCCCGCGCAACGCGCCAATCCGGCGCTGCGCCACATCGGCTATCTGTTTGCCCTCAGCAATCTGGTAAACAGCGCCTGGATCTTTTTCTGGCACTATGAACTGTTCCCGCTGACGCTGCTGGCGATGGTGACGCTGTTCCTGCTGCTGATCGCCATCTACCTGCGCGTGAACGATGGTCAGACTCCGGCAACGACCCTGGCGCGCCGGCTGGTGCAGATCCCCTTCAGCATCTACCTGGGCTGGATCACCGTGGCCCTGATCGCCAACGTGACCGACGTGCTCTATTATCTCGGCTGGGACGGCTGGGGCCTCGGCGGGCCGGCCTGGGCGGTGATTATGCTGGGCGCCGCGACGCTGATCGCGGCGGGCATGGCGCTCACCCGGCGTGACGTGGCCTATCTGCTGGTGATTCTCTGGGCG
>CBJNAR010000280.1:0-5656 GCA_966434075.1 uncultured bacterium | reverse complement strand
CGTGTACGGCGGCACCTTCCGCCTCTTCGAGCGCGTCCTGCGCGAATACGGGCTCGACTTCAGCTACATCGACATGACCGACCCGGCCGGCATCGACGCCAATTGGCGCGACAATACCCGCGCCGCCTGGCTGGAGACGCCCAGCAACCCGCTCATGAAGCTGATCGACATCGCCGCCGTGTCGGCGCGAACGCACGCCAACGGCGGGTGGGTCATCGTGGACAACACGTTCGCCTCGCCCTTCGGCCAGCAACCGCTGTTGCTCGGCGCCGACCTGGTTGTCCACAGCACCACCAAATACCTCGGCGGGCACAGCGATACCGTCGGCGGCGCGATCTTGCTGAACGACGACGCCTGGCACGAGCGGCTGAAATACCTACAAAACGCGATCGGCGCGACGCCGGGCCCGTTCGACTCCTGGCTCGTCTTGCGCGGCATCAAGACGCTGGCCGTGCGCATGCGCGCCCACGAGGCCAACGCCCTGCGCATCGCCCAGTTCCTCAGCACGCACCCGCGCGTGGAGACGGTGCGCTACCCCGGCCTCGAAAGCGGCCCGCAGTACGAACTGGCCCGGCGGCAGATGCGCTGCTTCGGCGGCATGATCTCGTTCGACGTGCGCGGCGGCAAGGCCGCGGCGGCGGCCGTCGTCGAAAAGACCCGCCTCTTCGCCCTGGCCGAGAGCCTGGGCGGCGTCGAAAGCCTGATCGAACTCCCCGCCGTCATGACCCACGCCAGCGTCGCCAACTCGCCGCTGGAGGTGCCCGATAACCTGGTCCGCCTCAGCGTCGGTATCGAGTCCGGCGACGACCTGGTGCGCGACCTGGAACAGGCCCTGGCCTGAGCCCGAATCGGCGGGCCGCGCGTCTCCCCGGCAGCGGCCCGCCGGTCCATCTGGCCAATCCTTATCGGATTGTAGGACCTATATAGGACTGATAGCTGCTTACAATCAGATTAAAGCTATTGACAACCCTCCGGGGAACGAGTATCATAAGCACGTACGGTAAGGGACACGCCTCGCTGGTTTGATTTCCACCCCACCCGCTTTTTCTCGGCGCCGTCCACCCCCGGCACACCTATCTGTTTCTTCGTCGATCCGTCATTTGATTCGGCACCACTCGCTTCAATAACCGGTTCTGTTCTGGGGCCTTATATTCTGCTGCTGTTACGGATTTTGTGTAATTCCGCAATTACCGACTCTGGTCTTGCTCCCGCATTGGGCTGTTGCCGGCTGGGGCAGCGGCGCGGAGACTGCGGTTGGAGACCTTCCCATCACTATTGGGGATTCGGCGGGCGCTGCATTACTCACCGGACCTGGGAACCCTCCCACCGAGCAAATAACCTCCAGACAGACCAGCCGTAACCGGATCCTGCCCGGCGCATTAGACTGGGTGAGACGGCGGTGACTGGCGCGATCCTCATTGGCGAGGGCGCCATAACATGGATGGAGTATCGGGCGTGCTGACCGATCTGGACGAAACGATCAAAGAGCTCCTCATCAAGGGCGTCCCGCTGGACATCTCCGAGATCGACGTGGCCTTTGATGCGCCGACCGCCGAGTGGAGCGCGTCGCTGGCCCGGCCCACGGTCAACTGCTACCTCTATCACCTGGTGGAAAACCAGGATCTGCGCAACAACCAGTGGGAACTGGATCGCCGGCTGGGCGGGCGGCGCAACGGCGCATCCCATGAAGTGCCCGGCGTCACCCGGCGGCGGATGCCCTTCCGGCTCGACGCCTGCTACATGGTCACCGCCTGGGCCAACGCGCCCGAAGACGAACACCGGCTGCTCTGGCGCGTGCTCGGCGCCCTCATGCGCTACAACACCATCCCGGCGGAGTGCCTCAAGGGCAGCCTGGCCGGCCAGGACTGGCCCTTCCCCACCAAGACGGCCCAGCCAGATACCCCGATCAAGAACCCCTCTGATTTCTGGAGCAGCATGGAAGGCCCCATCCGGGCCGGGTTCCATTATATCGTCACGTTGCCGCTCGATCCCGACTGGATGACCGAGGTGCCGCTGGTGCTGACGCGCCGGGTGCGCACCCGGCTGGGCACCGGCGACTCGCCCCCGGACGAGCTGCGCACCGTGCAGTTCGGCGGCTGGGTGCGCCAGGGCGGCGACACCGCGGCCGTGGTCCCCGGCGCCGAGGTACGCATCGTGGAACGGGGCCTCAGCGTGGTGACCGACGCGGCGGGGCGGTTTGCCTTTGACCGGGTGCCGCGCGGGCGCTATACGTTGCGCGCCACGACCGCGACGGCCCAGGCCGAGCGCACCATCGACGTGCCGGGCGAGGGGTACGACCTCGTCCTGCCCGATCCTGGTGCGCCTGCGGCCCGCAGTAGCACGGCGGGGCCACCCCCGACCGCGCCTAGCGACGAGGCCGGGTCGCCCCCGGCTTCGCCGGCAACCGGCAAAAGCCGAAGGAGGTGACGCGAATAGGCGATTGCGCGTGAGACCCCTGATCAGTAGTACTAGCCCATGCGGAAAGGAAGATTCATGGCCACGACTTACCTGACCCCAGGCGTTTACGTCGAGGAGGTCGACAAGGGTAGCAAGCCCATTGAAGGCGTCGGCACGTCGCTTGCCGCCTTTGTCGGGTTTGCCGAACGCGGACCCATTAACGAGCCCCGGTACATTGCCAACTGGACCCAGTTCGTCAACACTTTCGGCGCTTTCATTCCTGGTGGGTTCCTGGCCCACGCCGTATATGGCTTCTTCAATAACGGTGGCTCGTCCTGCTACGTGACGCGCCTACCCCTGGGCAATGTCGACGCAGCCGACGGCAACGCGACCCGCGCCGCCCAGCGCCAGTTGCCGACCGCCACCGCCCAACTGCCCGCCAAGATCGGCGGCGGGGCCATGGGCCTCGAAATCACCGCCCGCGAGGCCGGCTCGGCGGGCAGCGCGATCAAGGTCGATGTCTTGCCCGCGGCGGCCACCGAAGGCCAGCCGCCGCCCCCCGACGACAGCTTCACCCTGCAGGTGAAGCACGGCGACACCACCGAGCGCTTCGAGAACGTGACCCTGCGCAAGGGCCGCAATGTGCGCAATGTGGCTGATGTCGTCAACGCCGAGTCCAAGCTCGTGCGCGTGGCCGAGCGCGAGATGCCGGGCAGCCCCGTGGACCGCATGCCCTTGCCGGGCGCCTATCCGCTCAGCCTGCCCGCCGAGGCCGCGCTGCCCGCCGAGCGCGCCGCCGTCGGCACCGACCTGCTGGTCGGCGATGCCGCGCAGCGCAGCGGCGTCAACGGCCTGGAAGTGGCCGAAGATGCCAAGATCGTCTGCTTCCCCGACCTCATGGCCCTTTATCAGTCGGGCCGCCTCAACATGGAAGGCGTCCAGGCGGTGCAGCAGGCCATGCTGGACCACGCCCAGAACATGGGCAACCGCGTCGCCATCCTCGACAGCCCGCCGGGTATGACCCCGCAGCAGATCCGCGACTGGCGCATGAAGGAAGTCAACTACGACTCCAAGTACGGCGCCCTCTACTATCCGTGGATCAAGGTGGCCGACCCGGTCAGCGGCGGCAGCATCATGGTGCCCCCGTGCGGCCATATGGCCGGCATCTGGTCGCGCAGCGACTCGCAGCGCGGCGTGCACAAGGCCCCGGCCAATGAGGTCATCGCCGGCTGCATCGGCCTCGAATACCAGACCACCTCCTCGGAACAGGCCATCCTGAACCCGGAGGGCATCAACGTCATCCGCAGCTTCCCCGGTCGCGGCATCCGCGTCTGGGGTGCGCGCACTCTCTCCAGCGACCCGGCGTGGCGCTACCTGAACGTGCGCCGGCTGTTTAACTATGTGGAAGAGTCGTTGCAGCGCGGGACGCAGTGGGTGGTCTTCGAGCCGAACGACATGGACCTCTGGGAGCGCGTCAAGCGCGACATCTCGGCCTTCCTGGTACGCACCTGGCGCGACGGCGCGCTCTTCGGCAATACCGCGAGCGAGGCCTTCTACGTCAAGTGTGACGCCGAGAACAATCCGGTCGAGGTGCGCGATGTCGGCCAACTGATCGTGGAAATCGGGATCGCGCCGGTGAAGCCTGCCGAGTTCGTGATTATCCGCCTGAGCCAGTGGCAGGGCGGCGGGTCGGCCAGCGAGTAAGCAGCCTACTACAAGGGAGGTAACGCACAATGCCCGGTATGGATGGTGGTGGCGTCCGCAAGGACCCCCTAGTACAAGCTAACTTCTTTGTCAGTGTGGACGGCCACCTGGACAACATGGTGTTCCGCGAGTGCAGCGGCCTCGGCTCCGAAACCGAGCTGGTCGAGTACAAAGCCTCGATGAAGGGCGACTTCCACACGATCCAGGCGGTGCCCGGCCGCCTCAAGTGGCAGGTCATCAACCTCAAGCGCGGCATCACCGACTCGATGGATGCCTGGAAGTGGCGCAAGATGGTCGAGGAAGGCCAGGTCGATCAGGCCCGCGCCAACGGCTCGATCGTCATGGTGGACCAGACCGGCGCCGAAGTGGCCCGCTGGAACTTCATCCGCGCCTGGCCGCGCAAGATCAGCGGCCCCTCGATGAACTCGTCGACCAACGAGGTGGGCGTCGAGGAGCTGGAGATCGTGCACGAGAAGCTGACCCGCGTCAAGTAGACCCGGCGTTCCGCGATTCTGCGGGGCAAGGGGGCACCCCCCGGCGGGTGGTCCCCTTGCCCCAGCCCTGTTCATTGATGGGAGCCAAGTATGGTCGGCACGAACAGCAAACCCCGCGCCGAAAAGGGGTTGCAGACCGAATACGAATTCACCTTGCCGCGCGGCTATGTCGATAGCGACGGCAACCTGCACCGCCACGGCGTGATGCGCCTGGCGACGGCCATGGACGAGATCACGCCGATGCGCGACATGCGCGTGAAGCAGAACCAGGCGTATCTGACCGTGGTGCTGCTCTCGAAGGTGATCACCAAACTGGGCACGCTCGAAGAGGTGCATACCGGCGTGATCGAGAAGCTGTTTTCCGCCGATTTCGCCTACCTGCAGGACTTCTACCGGCGCATCAACGAGGCGGAGCATGTCACGATTCCGGCCCAGTGCCCCCACTGCAACCACGAGTTTGAAGTGGAGTTGGTGCCCTCGGGGGGATAACCGGCTACCCTCCTGATCAGCTCCGGGAAGAGGTAGCCTATATCGCCTATTATTTCCACTGGCCGCGCCAGGAGATCTTAGAGCTGGAGCACCACGAGCGGCGGGCGTGGGTCGAGCAGATTGCCGGGATCAACCGGCAGCTTAACGTCGAAGAGTAGCGGAGCACCGGCGGCGATGGACGACACGGAACGCGAACCGGATAGCGCCTTCGCGGGCAACTCGCCCGAGCGGGCCGGGGCCGGCCCCTGGGTGAGCCGGCTGATCGGCCGGTCGCTGAGCGATGTGCGCGTGCACGACACGAGCCAGGCCGGCGATCTGGCCGCCCGGCTGGGTGCGCGGGCCTTCACCGCCGGGCGCCATGTCTACGTGCCGCCCGCGCGCGTCCACCCGCTGACGCCCGAGGGCGTGGCGCTGCTGGCGCACGAAACGACCCACGCCGTGGAGCAGACCGGGGCGGCCCCGGTGGCCCCGCTGCCGCTCTCGGCGCCCGCGGGCCGGCCCGCGCCGGTGCAGCGGGTCCCGGAATCGGGGGGCGAGGCGCGGGCCGTGGCAGTGGAGGCGGCGGCGCTCCA
>CBJNAR010000279.1:0-5666 GCA_966434075.1 uncultured bacterium | reverse complement strand
TTCGCGTATGTCCAGACCATTACGGCTCGTGCGCCGGATGATCCTCGATATGCCTGCGGAGGCTTTCTTCGATGCAGCCACCATGACTGATCGCGTGGAGCGCAGCACCGGTTTGCCCAAGGCCCGCTTCCAGGCGACGCGCGATCCCGAGGGCCGCCAGGCCTTACGCGCCGACGCGAATCTGCTGGGTCTCCCGGTCCACTGGTACGAGCATCCGTTTGAATGGGTCCATAACCGCTATTTCAGCGTGCATCGGATTTTTGAAGGTGTGCCGCTGAAGAGCATCGACGTGACGACGACGGTGCGACCCCTCGGCCCGAAGCGCAGCGCCGTCGAGCTACGGGCCGAGGTGGTGCCCAGCAACATCCTGGGGCGGATCGGCGCCTTCTTCGTCTTCGGCGTCTACACGCTGACGCGCGTCAGCCGTCTGTACCGCACCTTCGCCGAGCGCTACCAGCGCCGGGCCGGCACCGTATTCCCACCGCCGTTGCCGCCCGATCTGCACAAACGCGCGTTGGAGCAGCGTGCCCGCGATCTGCGCGCGCTGAAGCTGCCGCCGGGGCTGGCCGACCGGCTCATCCACCACCTGGCGACGGCGCCCGACGACGAAGTGACCAACATGCGCCCCTTCGTGTTCGCCGCTCGTTGGGGCATCGAGCGGATGCAGGCGCTGCGCCTCTTTCTGTACGCCACGCAGACGGGGCTGCTGGACCTGCACTGGGACGTGCTCTGCCCCAACTGCCGTGTGGCGAAGGCCCAGGTGACCAATCTATCCGACCTGGAGCTCACGGCCCACTGCGACACCTGCAATATCCGCTACGATGTGAACTTCGACGAATATGTCGAGTTGCGATTCACGGTGAGCGGCGCCGTGCGCGAGGTGCTGGACGCCAGCTTCTGCATCGGCGGGCCGTACCAGACGCGGCATATCGTCGCCCAGTTCCGCTTGCCCCCCGGCAAGGCGCGCGCGCTGCCGCCGGTGCTGCCGCCCGGCACCTACCGCTGGCGCACCCGGCAGCGCACCGAGCGGGGGATCTTCCACATCGATCCGGCCGGTGCCACCGGCCCGGCAGAGTATCGCTTCACGGCGGACGGCGTCACCGCGCCCGATGCCGAGCCACGCCTGGGGCCGCAGGCCGAGTTGCGCTTTGAAAACGCCGGCCCGGACGAGCTGCTCTTGATCCTGGAGAATGCCGACTGGGGCAACGAGGGCGTCAGCGCCGCGCTGGTCACGTCGTTGCAGGAATTCCGCAACATGTTCTCCTCGCAGGTGCTGGCGCCGGGTCTCGGCGTGTCCGTCAAGAACCTGACCGTGCTGTTCAGCGACCTCAAGGACTCGACGGTGATGTACGAGCGCTTCGGCGACTCCCCGGCCTACGCCCGCGTGCGCGACCATTTCGTGATCCTCACCGATGCGATCACGGAGCACAACGGCGCCCTGGTCAAGACCATCGGCGACGCGGTGATGGCCGTGTTCCGCGTGCCCGCCGACGCGGTGGCCGCCTGCCTGGCGATCCAGGAGCAGATGGCCGGGCGCAACCAGGCCATGCCGCCCGAGACGCAGTTGCTGGTCAAGCTGGGTCTGCATAGCGGCCCGTGCATCGCCATCAACGCCAACGAGGTGCTCGACTACTTCGGCTCGACCGTGAACACAGCGGCGCGCGTGCAGGGCGCCAGCCACGGCGGCGACCTCATCCTGACCGCCGCGGTGTACGACGACCCGGCGGTGCGCGAGTTGCTGAGCGACATCCCGGTAGAGGCCTTCGACACCAGCCTGAAGGGGTTGTCGCAGCGGTTCACGCTCTACCAGGTGCTGCCGCCCGCGCCCGGCGCCCCGCAGGAGCACCCCGCGGCCGCCGCCACCGCTTCATGAGGCTGCAGCACGCGCTTCGCCTCCCGGTTGTCCTGCTGGCCTTGCTGCTGCCGGCGTGCCTGGGACCCGAACCCACCCCGGTGCCCTCGCCGGCGCCGCTGCCGCCGACGCCGCGCCCGGCTCTGCCGCTGCCCCCGCTGCCCGTGCCCCCCACCCCCGAGCCGACCAGCGTGAGCAACGGCGCGCCCTACGCCACGCTGGCCGTGCCCCATTTCCGCATCCGCTATCTCGCCGCCGATGCCACGGATGTGGCCGCCCTGCCCGCCGTGATCAGCGCGCTGGAGCAGAGCTACGCTAACCTGGCCGGCCTGTTCGGCGACGCGCCCGATTACCCCATCCCGATCCAGTTCGAGCACGACCCCGGCGTCGCCCACGTCGAGACGGCGGGCATCGTGCTCTATCGACGCAACGAGTCGCCGCCGTACGTGGGCCAGGTGACGCACGCGCTCACCCATGTGTTCACCGGCTATACCGGCTACCCCTTCTTCGAGGAAGGGCTGGCCGTCTATGCCACGATGCTGTACGACAGCGCCGCCCCCTGGCCGATGAACGGCGTGCCCGCCGGGCGCCAGGCCGCCGGGTTGCTCGACAGCAAGAACTACACGGCGCTGGCCGCCGCCTTCAAATATACGGGTCTCGGCAAGGCCGAGTACAGCGCGCTGTCGAGCGGGGCCGACACCGGGCCGATCTACCTGGAAGCGGGGGCCTTCGCCCAGTTCATGATCGACCGCTACGGGCTGGATGCCTATCGGACGCTCGGCGTGCAACCTAACCCCGCGGCGAGCGCCCCGGTGCCCGGCCAGGTGCCCGATCTCGACACGCTGGAAGCCGCTTTCCAGGCCTGGCTGCGCACGCCTGCCGCCGCCGCCTTGCCGCCGCAGCCGGCCTTGCGCCTGCCCGCGCCCACCCCCGCCGTGCCCGGCCCGGTCCCCGATGCCGCCGCCCTGTTGACCGCCGCCGTCCAGAAGTGGGGCCAGGCGCGCGGCGTCCGCTTCACCATCAGCAAGCTGGGGCACGGCGAATGGCTGGCGCCGGATTACCTGCACCTCTTCGTCGAGCGCGCGGAGGACAAGGGCGAGGTGGTGGTGCTGGGCGATGTGGCCTACAGCCGCCAGGGCAGCGAGTGGACCCGGCTATCGCCCGCGCGCACGCCCGAGTCGGGGCTGGCCGCCATGTGGGTCGCCATCGGCGATGCCGCTCGCCCGGCGGGGCCGGTGCGCCCGGAGACACTCGCCGGTCGGGCCGTCTGGCGCGCGTCCTACTTCCTGGCCGACACGCCCGACGTAGGCCGCTACAAAGTGGGCGGCAACAGCTTCATCACCATCTGGTACGGCATGGCTGATGCAGATGGGCGGGTATATCGCCTGGTGGGGCCGGGCTATGATGAGCGCTTCCTGGACTGGGATGCGCCCATCGAGAAGCTTCAGCCCACGCCCGACGGCGCCAGGTAGGCCCGTAGCTCGCCGGCCAGGGCCGATGCGGGCGCGAAGCCGAGTTCTTGCGCGCGCTCGAAGCAGGGCAGCGCCTCGTCGCGCCGCCCATGCGCGGCCAGGATCGTGCCTTTCTGGAACCAGGCTTCCGCCAGGGTGGGGTCGAGAGCCAGCGCGCGGTTGTAGGCGGCCAGCGCGTCTTCCCAGCGCCCGCGCCCGGCGAGGTTGGCCGCGCTGCGGATCCAGGCGTCGCTGAACAGCGGATCGATGCGCAGCGCCCGGTCGTAGGCCAGCAGCGCGTCGTCGTAGCGCCCGTAGCCTTCCAGCCGTTGCCCCTGGTAGAGCCAGGCCCGCGGGCAGGGCGTCCGCAGCGCCAGCGCCTGGTCGTAGGCCACGCGCGCTTCGGTGGCCTGGCCCAGCGCTTCCAGGCTGCGGCCCTTGCCGCACCAGGCCTCGCCCGACGCCGGGCGGATGGCCAGCGCCCGCTCATAGGCGAAGAGGGCTTCTTCGTGCCGCCCGAAGTCGGCCAGCACGCGGCCTTTGTTGCACCACGCCGCCAGGTCGAGCGGGTGCGCGACAATGGCGGCATCGGCGGCGTTCACCGCGCGCCGTTGCATCTGCTGGAGGTAGCCGGCGGCCAGCGGATGGCCCAACCGGCGGGCGTGCTCCAGGCAGGGCACGGCCTCGCCGGGTCGCTCCATCCCCGCCAGCAGCACGCCCTTGCTGAACCAGGCGTCGGCCCAGGTGGGGTCGAGGCCGAGGGCGCGATTATATGCCGCCAGCCCTTCCGGCAACTCGCCCTGCGCGTCCAGCAAGACGCCCTTGTTGTACCAGGCCTGGGCGTAGTCGGGATCGAGCACCAGCACGCGGTCATAGGCGGCCAGGGCCTCGTCCCAGCGCCCGGTGCGACCCAGCACCAGCGCGCGGTTGTACCAGCCGGGCACCGACAGCGGTTCGCGGGCCAGCGCGCGGTCGAACAAGGCCAGCGCCTCGGCCGCCTGGCCGGCGGCGGCCAGGCGCGTGCCGCTCGCGATCAGGTCGGCGACGCTCGGCTCGAAGATCTCGCCGACCCGCTTCGGCGCGGCGAACCGGCTCAGGAAGCCCACGGGCGATCTCCCCCTTCAACTCCAGACCATCCTTCAACCCGAGGCCGGGCCAACGTGCGGGGCGGAGGGGTGCGGGGCCGGGTCGATCTCGTCCCTATTATACTACGGCTGCGCTTCCTTGTGGGGAGATCGCTAGCGGGTGGAAACCGCCGCGATGGGCCGCGCCTCATCGACTGGCGCGGCGCTGTCCCAGACCAGGCTGGGGCGGTCGCGAGCGGCCACGGCGACCGTGCAGTGGGTCATCTCCGCACAGCGCAGCGGGTCGGCGACGGCGGCGTAGGCCAGGGCCGGGGTGTTGTTGGTGGCCGAGAGGTGGGCCAGCCAGATCGTGCGCGGGCGGCCATCCGCGGCGAGATCGCGCACCAGCCGGGCGGTGTCGACATTCGCCAGGTGGCCGCGCGGTCCGGCCACGCGCCGCTTGAGCGCGGGCGGATAGGGGCCGCGCCAGAGCCGGTCGAGGTCGTGGTTGGCTTCCAGCACCAGCAGGTCGGCGGCGGCGAGGGGATCGGCGATGCTCGGCGTGTCGATGCCCAGGTCGGTGCAGATGCAGACGTGGCGGCCCTCGGCCTCGACCCAGAACCCGACCGTATCGGCGGCGTCATGCGAGACGGAGAACGTCCGCACCGTGACCGGCCCGACCCGGCACTCGCCGCCCACCGGCAGTATCACCTGCTCGGCGGCCGGGCCCAGTGCGTCCACGCCCGCGATGAACGTGGCGGCGTTGGCGACCACCGGGATGCTGTGGCGGCGCGACAGCATCCCCGCGCCGCGCACATGGTCGATGTGCTCATGGCTGACGAAGATGGCCGACAGCGTGCGCGGCGCGATGTTGCGCAGCCACAGGTAGCGCTCCAGCGCGGGCGCCGGCAGCCCGGCATCCAGCAGCAGAGTCGTCGTCCCGGCCTCCACCAGAAACGCATTGCCCGAGCTTCCACTCGCCAGCGACGTTACGCGCACCCGTTTGTCCTCTCTAGTTCCCAGAACACGCTATTTGCCGTCCGGCGCGGGCCGGTTTGAAACCGGCCCCTACAGCGCGGTTACAGGCACGGGCCGGTTTGAAACCGGCCCCTACAGCGCGATTGTAGGCCCTGGGCTGGTATTAAACCCGCTCCTACAAGCAGACAGATCCCTGAACCGGAAACCGGCGTCTCAGATTGCGGTGTAGGGGCCGGTTTGAAACCGGCCCGTGCCGCCGTCACCGCCCCGCAACCCGGCGTCTCAGATTGGCCGGTTTCAAACCGGCCCGTGCCGTCGCAC
>CBJNAR010000278.1:0-5669 GCA_966434075.1 uncultured bacterium | reverse complement strand
AGCACGGCCAGGCCCATGGTGATCAGCATGGCGACGCGCGTGGTGACGCGCATGGTGGCGATGCCGGGCACGAACTGGTAGAGCAGCATGTAGGGCAACGGCAGCACCGGCTCGCTGGAGAACGTGGGCAGCAATTCCGGGCCGAGGGCCATGACCACGGCGATGCCCAGCAGCAGCCCGTAGAACAGGGCATGGCGCGCCCAGGGCACGCGCCGCCGCAGGCGCCACGCAACGAGGCCGCCGAGCACGGCCAGCGCGGGCGCGACCAGGCCGGGGAACAGGCTGCGTTCCCAGGGCCAGTCGCCGGGGTCGGCGAAGGGCGCCAGCAGCGCCTTGTAAAGCGGGTTGCCGTTGTAGACGGCCAGAAAGCTCTGCAACGTGGCCGTGTAGCGCTCGATGTCCCAGAGGGCGCGCTGGAAGCCGCCGTGCTGCCCCGCAATGTAGCCCACGGCCACGGGGGCGACCGCCACGCCCGCCAGCCCCAGGCCCGCGGCCAGCCGGACCAGGAAGGCCCGTGGCAGGCGGCGCTCGGCCAGGGCATAGAACAGCACAAACAGCCCGACCGCGCCCAGCGTGTAGAAGGCCAGGTAGTGCGAGGCCAGGGCCTGGAGCGCGAAGAAGACGGCAAACAGCGCGGCGAGCGGCCAGGACGGGCGGCGCCAGAGCCGGTGCAGGCAGAGCAGCACGAACGGCAGCCACTGCATGTTCAGCACGTTCAGGTGCATCAGGTTGTTGAAGCGGAACAGGCTGAAGGCGAAGACCACCCCGGCCACGATGCCCGCGGCGCTGCTACCGGTCAGGTCGCGCACCAGCAGCCAGGCCCCGTAGCCGCAGAGCACGAAGGTGAGGATCGCCACGACGTTATAAGTCAGGATGGCGTTGCCGCTGAGCAAGAACACCGGCGCGCCGAGCAGCGCGGGCGAGAAGATCAACTCGTTGAAAGAGAGCGTGCCGTGAAACGGGTACATCACGTTGGCGTCGAACAGGTGCAGCGGATCGGTGACGAGCGCGTGCGCCTGCCAGGCCAGGCCGTAGGCAGCGGTCAGCGTGTCGCCGAAGTCCACGGCGCCCCACCAGGCCATGCGTGCCAGCGGCCAGGTGGTGATGATGGTGAGCACGGTAAACAGAGCCAGCACGCCCAGGTGATCGACAAACGCCGGGCGGCGCACCGGCGCGGCGGCAAGGGGCATAGGGGCCGGGATCGGATCTGTTGCTGGCGGCCTTTGCTTGATCATCAGCTTATTGTACCATACCACTTGCGTGTGCGGCGACCAGCCTTGCAGTGGTCAGTGGTCAGTGGTCAGTGGTCAGTGGTCAGTGATAGGAGAAGGGAAGCCAGGCGGCTTTGCGGTATAGGGGCCGGTTTCAAACCGGCCTGCTGCTTTTGCGTGTGGAGGCCGGTTTCAAACCGGCCTGCTGTTCCTGCGGTGTAGGGGCCGGTTTCAAACCGGCCTGCTGGACAGCAGGCTCAGTATGCTGGACTAGTAGTTGTGGCAGTCTTTACGTGGAACTACAGAGGCGGGGGGTGGGAATAGTGGGATCAGGGGGTTACGAAAACTGTGTATCGGATGATATAGGACCCGGTCCTAGCCCATCCTTACCGGCATAGGAAATTCAGGCTATTTTGGTAAGGGTTCGACACTTGGTAAGGATTTTGGTAAGCTAATGCTGATATAGTCATGGTAGCAAACCTTACCAAATGCACAACGGAACGGCGAGATGGGAGCCAGGCGTGCGGTAGGGTGCGGATGCATGGAACGAGGAGGCCCCCGGAGTCGTGAGGCTGCACGACTCCGGCCTGGAGAAAGGAACTAGCACACCGCGATGAAGTTCATGCGTATTCTGGCGGTGGACGACGATGAGTCCACTTTAGCCTTTCTGCGAGTTCGGTTGGAACAGGATGGCTTTGAGGTATCCGTAGCCCGCACCGGGCCGGAGGCGCTGGAGCTGGCCGCCACGCTGATGCCGGACCTGGCCCTGGTCGATCTGCGGCTGCCGGGGATGGATGGCTTCGAGTTGAGCCGGCGCTTGCTGCAGATCTCGGAGATCCCGATTATTATGCTGACCGCGGTGGCCGACGAGCAGACCGTGGTCGAGGGGTTGGAGCGCTACGCGGAAGATTACGTCAACAAGCCCTTCCACTACCCGGAGCTGCGCGCGCGCATTACGCGAGTGCTCTCGCGGCGTACGCCCGACCCGACCACGGGGCGCATGGTGATCGACGAGCACCTGACCATCGATTTGCCCCGGCGCACGGTCTGGGTGGACGGCACGCCGCAGCGCCTCTCGCCGATTGAGACGCGGCTGCTGGCGACGCTGGTGCAGAACCGCGGGCGCGTGGTGCCGCAAGACGCGCTGCTGCGGCGCGCGTGGGGCCACCTGAACGAGGGCGAGCCGGACTCGCTGTGGGTGCGTATGCGCAACCTGCGCCGCAAGATCGGCGACGCGGCCAACCCGCCGCGCTACGTGCTGACCGAGCGGGGCGTCGGCTATCGCTTCGCCGAACCCGAACCCGAAGCCCCGGCAGAGCCGCCCTCCGGCAACGGGCGCGCGGACAGCGCCGCCATGCGGCGCACCACGCACTCGGCAGCTACCCTGCCCGTGGTCACCAAAGTGGTCGCCGGGTTGCCGACCGGATGAGCCTGGCGCAAGGCATGGAGCGCGCAGAGCCGCCGGCGCAGGCGGTCCCGGCCGGCGGCGAGGCCGGGACCGGGCGCCCGCCCGCCCGCATCCTCGTGGTCGACGACAATCCCGACGGCATGGCCCTGCTGGTGGCCTTGCTGCAAGCCCAGGGCTATGCCGTCGAGACAGCGACGACCGGCCAGGCCGCGCTGAGCAGCGTGGCGGCCAATCCCCCGGCGCTGATGTTGCTCGACGTGATGCTGCCCGACCTCGATGGGCACGAAGTGGCCCGCCGGGTTAAGCACGACACCAACCTGCCGTTCATCCCGGTCATCCTGGTGACGGCGAAAAGCGAACTGCGCGATAAAATCTACGGGCTGGAGCAGGGCGCCGACGATTTCCTGAGCAAGCCGGTCAACAGCGCCGAACTGATGGCGCGGGTCCACGCCCTGCTGCGGCTCAAGCGCGCCCAGGACGACCTGCGCCAGCAGCACGAACAGTTGCGTACCCTGCACGCGCAGTTGCGCGACTCCGAGGCCACACGCGAGGAACTGGTGCAGATGATCACCCACGATCTCCGCGGCCCGCTGACCGGGCTGCTCGGGGCACTGGAACTCATCGAGGACGGCAGCCTGGGGCCGCTCACGTCCGATCAGCGCCAGTTTATCGACCAGTCGCTGCGCAACTGTCAGATCCTCAACGAAATGGTCACCGATATCCTCGACGTGAACCGGCTGGAGGCCGGGCACACCGAACTCGATTACGAGCCAGTGGACCTGCGCGCGCTGGCGGACCTGGCCTGCACCCAGGTCCAGGCGGCGGTTGCCGGGAAGAAGCTGGAACTGGTCAACGATATCGCGCCCGATCTGCCGCCCGCCTGGGCCGACCGGGGCAAGCTGGTGCGGGTGCTGGCGAACCTGTTGAACAATGCGTTCAAGTATACCGAGCGCGGCACGATCACGGTGCGCGCCGGTGTGGTAGGCGATAACGGGGCGGCGCACGCCGCGCCCGGCGAGGGGCAGCCCACGGATGCCGCGCGGCAGTACCTGCGGGTCGAAGTGTGGGACACGGGCGTGGGCATCCCCGACGAAGCGCGCCCGCAGGTCTTCCAGAAGTTTTTTCGCGTGCGCAACCGGCGCGCCGCCGGGGTGGCGCGCGGCACCGGGCTGGGTCTCTACTTTTGCAAACACGTGGTGGAAGCCCACGGCGGCAACATCTGGGTGGACGCCCGCCCCGATGGCGCGCCGGGCAGCGTGTTTGCGTTCACCGTGCCGCTCGCGCCCGAGCCGCACGCCTCGCAGGCCCGCTGATGGCCCGCATCCTCATTGTCGAAGACGAGCCGCTGTCGCGGCAGGTGCTGCAACGCCGGCTGAGCAAAGCCGGGTACGACGTGGATTCCGCCGACAACGGGCGCATGGCGCTGCAAACCCTGACCGCCGCCGACACCCTGCCCGACGTGATCCTGACCGACCTCCATATGCCTGAAGTGAGCGGCTACGACCTCTGCGCCAGCGTGCGCCGTAACCCCCGCCTCGCCCATCTCCCTATCATTATTATGAGCGCCCTGGACGGTGCCGAATATCGAGAATCCATCCAGTCGTTTAACGTGGCACGGTATTTGACCAAGCCCCTGGCGATGGATGAAGTATTTGCCGCGATCGCGGCGGCGCTGGCGAGCTGACGGGGCACCCGCCGCGCCCGAGGTGGCGGCCCGCGGGCCGCAAGGTGAAGTATGCCATATACACTGCTCGTGGTAGAAGCGAGCGAAACCAACCGCGATATGCTGGCGACGCTGCTGCGCCGCAACGGCTATCGCGTGCTCGAAGCCGGCAACGGCGCGGAAGCGCTGACCATGGCCGCTCAGGAACCAATCGATCTGGTTCTCCTGGATTTGTCTCTCACCGACCTGGACGACGGCGAGATCCTGCGCCGGATGCAGGCGCTACCGGCGCTGGCCGGCGTGCCGATCATCGGCGTCAGCACCCACAACCGGCCCGGCGCCGCCGAGGTCGCCCGCGCCGCCGCGTGCGCGGGCTACATTACCCGGCCCATCGCCCTGGCCTCTTTCCTCGATCTGCTTGCCCATCACCTGCGGCAGGCACCCCCCGGCCCGCCGGACACCGGCCCCGATTCGTTGCCGACGTAATTAACCGCGAAGGAGCGAAGGACGCGAAGACGATTTTTATTAATCGTATTCTTCGCGTCCTTCGCGCCTTCGCGGTGCGTTTATGAGCGGCGGGGGCTACGGCTCGACCAGGCCGCTGAGGAACCGGCCCAGCGGCCCCTGCGGCAACCGGCCATGCACCTGCCCGCTCTGCCCGTTGACGATGACCGGGTAGCGCTCCCCTTTGTGCGCATAGCCCGTGACCCAGACCGGCAGCAGCACGTGCTTGTAGGAACTGACGTAGGTGCCGGCCCGATCCACCGTCAAGGTCACATCGGAGTCGCCCAGGGCCACGTCGATGCGCAGGGCCTCTTTCTCGAAGCGGGGGATGACGCGGCTGTGCGCCTGCACCGAGGCATCGGCCATGGCGACGCGGTAGATCTCGGCGGGCCATGTGACCAGGTGCTCGGCGGTATAAGGCACCAGCGCCTGGGTGTCGAAGTGCAGCGCTTCCAGCAGCGGCGCGGGCAGCCCGGTGGTGGCGGGAACTAGCAGGTCGTCACAGAACACGGTATAGCGGGCGGGCGGCGGCGCCGGGACGGGGTTGCCGAAGCGGGGCGCGGGCGGCGGGCGATGGGCGACGACGGTGCCGTAGAGGTCGAAGGTCCAGAACGGCAGGTAGATGGGCCGCGGCACGTCGAAGGTGGCGGCGGCGAGATCGTCGCGGCGGAAGCGGGGCGCCTTGATCCAGGCCTGGGCGTGCGCCGCGGCGGTGGGACCGTCGACGGCGAAGGGGATGATGCCTTCGGGTTCGACCAGGTCCTGGTGGACGATGACCACGACATAGGGCGCGCCGCAGAAGGCGCAGGTGGCGCCGGCATGGGCGGGAGGCAGCAGCACCGTGGCCCCGCACCCCTGGCAGCCCAGGGTGCGCGCGGTGGGC
>CBJNAR010000277.1:0-5673 GCA_966434075.1 uncultured bacterium | reverse complement strand
CCTAGATAGTGGTCGATGCGGTAGATCTGGCGCTCACTGAAGACCGCGTGCAACTGGCGGTTCAACTCGCGGGCGCTGCGCAGATCCCGGCCAAACGGCTTCTCCACCACCAGGCGGCTCCACCCCTTGTCGCGCTCGGGATCGCGCGTCGACTCGCGCGAGACCATGCCCACCTTGCCCAGGTTGGCCGCAATCAGCGGATAGGCATCGGGCGGGGTCGCCATGTAGTAGAGCACGTTGTGCCCGGTGCCCCGTTCCTCATCCACCTGGTCCAGCTTTTCCTTGAGTCGCCGGAACCCGGCCTCGTCGTGGAACTCGCTCTGGACATAGAAAATGCCCTGGGAGAAGGTCTCCCAGACCTGGGGTTGCACGGGACGGTTGCGCGAAAACTCGTTGATCCCGGTCAGCATCTCCTTGCGGAACTGCTCGTCGGTCTTCGGGCGGCGCGCCACCCCCACGATGTTGAACGCACCCGGCAGCAACCCGTCCAGAGCCAGGTTGTAGAGAGCGGGCAAGAGCTTGCGCTGCGTCAGATCCCCGGTCGCCCCGAAGATCACGATAGTGCACGGCTCGGGCGTGAGTTGCTGCCGTAACCCCGCGCGCAGCGGGTTCGTGGTGGTCGGTCTTTGCATCTCTGTCACATCCCGGTTGAGGCCGGGGCACGGGGCCACATGCGGCGCCCGCGCCCCAGCCGGCGGATAGCCGGACTACTTACTTGCCGCGCCCGCTCTGGCCCCCGACCACGGACGAACTCCGCGGCGCATCCGGCGAGAAGCTGACCCCGCTGGATCCGCCGCTTTCGAGTTGCACAGCATGGCCGCCGAACTCGTTGCGCAGGGCCGCCACCACCTTCGCGCTGAAGGACTCCTGCTGCCGCGAGGCGAAGCGCGCCAGCAGCGACGCGGTAATGACCGGCGCCGGCACGCTCTCGTTGATCGCTTCCTGCACCGTCCAGCGGCCTTCGCCCGAGTCTTCGACGTAGCCGCGGATGGAGCGCAGGTCGCCCTCCTTCTCGAAGGCGCGCACCGCCAGATCGAGCAGCCAGGAGCGGATCACGCTGCCGTGCTGCCAGACCTGGGAGAGCGCCGCCAGGTCCACCGGGAACTCCGACGCCTTGATGATCTCGAAGCCCTCGCCGTACGCCTGGAGCATGCCGTACTCGATGCCGTTATGGACCATCTTGGTGAAGTGGCCCGACCCGCTCGGTCCCGTATGCATATAGCCGTCTTCCGGCGCCAGGGTCTTCAGCAGCGGCTCGATATAGTTGAAGGCATCGTCGCTGCCGCCGATCATCATGCAGTAGCCGACCGTCAGTCCCCAGATGCCGCCGGAGGTGCCGATGTCGAGGAAATCGAAGCCCTTGGCTGTGAGCGCGGCGTGCCGGCGTTGCGAGTCGCGGAAGTTGGAGTTGCCGCCGTCGATCAGGATGTCGCCCTTGTCGAGCATGGGCACCAGTTCCTCGATCAGGTCGTCGACCGGCTGCCCGGCGGGGACCATGAGCCAGATCACGCGGCGGGGCTGCAATTCCTTGACCAGGTCGGCGGGCGTGTATGCCGCGACGGCGCCCTCTTTGGCGATTTCATCGATTTTCCCTTTGCTGCGATTCCAGGCGACGACGCGATGCCCGCCGCGCAAAAGCCGGCGGACCATGTTCTCGCCCATGCGGCCGAGGCCCATAAAACCGATGTCCATACATCCTCCTGTGGTGGTGGGGAGCCGGCGCGGTGGGCGCCGGCCCCGGTCAACGGCCCGGCCTAGCCCTGGACGCCCACGCCGCTCTGCAGCGCATCGTCGACCAGATCGGCGGCCTGTTCCAGCCCATCATCGGTGTTTGTCAGGTGCAGCCGGATCACGCGCCGGCCCTTGGTGACCAGCGCCTCGATGTCGCCCAGCGCCTGGGCGCGGATCAGCGTGCCGAAGCTATAGCCCAGCGCCGGGATCGCCACGTCGGCGGCCTCGTCCGAGGTAAAGACGAGGAAGACGCCGTTGTTCGGCCCGCCCTTGTGCAACTGCCCCGTGGAGTGCAGGAAGCGCGGGCCAAAGCCCAGCGACGTCGCCACGTGTAGCTCGTCGCGGATCAAGGTGCGGATCGTCTCCAGCCGTTCCATATTGCCGTATTGCTCGACGTTGCCGTCCTCGTCATAGAGGTTGGCCGACGGCTCCAGGTACGCCAGGATGGCAACGTAGTCGTGCGGCTGGACCTGGGCGAACAGGTCCTGCAGATAGCCCGCGAGATCGCCGCCCTGCCCCCCGGCACCGTTCTTGCCGCCGTCCGCCTGGTACGCGAACAACTCGACGGCGCCTTCGTCGGCGGTCGGCGTTTCTTCCGGCAGCCGCTTCTTGCGGCCGTACTCCTCCAGCAAGCGCTTCGTGTTGTTTTTGCTCTCGGTGACGTTCGGCTCGTCGAAGGGATTGATGCCGAGTACTTTGCCGGCCACGGCGACGGCTATCTCCCAGCGGAAGAACTCGCCGGCCAGGTCGTACTCGTCCTGCAAGGGCAGCGTTATGACCGGTTGCCCGGCATCCATCAACGCCGCGATGCGCTCGTCGTATTCGGCCTTATCCTCGTCGCCTTCCTTTGGCATATAGATGAACACGCGGTCGTCGCCGTACACGTCGGGCGTGCCGAGTTCCTCGCGGGCCACGGGCACCAGACCCTTGCCCTGCTTGCCGGTGCTCTCGGCGAGCAACTGCTCGGCCCAGTCGGCAAAGCTGTCGGTGCCGAGCGTGGTGACGAACGTCACCTTGTCCCGGCCCCGCGCCGCCAGGGTGCCCAGGACGGCGCCGAGCCAGACGCCGGGGTTCTGCGCGGCGGGCACGCCCTTGCCGCAGCGCTCGGCCATCAGGTGGGCGCGTTCGAGCAGCTTGCGCACATCGACGCCCATCAGTGCCGCCGGCACCAGGCCGAAGTAGGACAGGGCCGAGTAGCGCCCGCCGATGTCGGGCGGGTTCTGGTAGATCTTGCGGAAGCCGCGCTTTTGCGCCTCGGCAATCAGCGGCGAGCCCGGATCGGTGATGGCGACGAAGTTCTCGCCCACCTTATCGCCTTTCACCTGCTTGACGCGATCATAGAAGTACTCCATGAACGCGTGCGGCTCCGTCGTCGTGCCCGACTTGCTGGACACGATGTAGAGCGTCGTCTTCGGGTCCAACTCCTGGCGGCAGAGCGCGACCACGGCGGGGTCCGTGCTGTCGAGCACGTACAGCTCCGGGAAGCCGCGCGCCGTCACAAATTCCATGCTGAACAGGTCGGGCGCCAGGCTGCTGCCGCCCATGCCCATCAACAGCACCTTATCGAAGCGGGCCCGGCGGACTTCGTCCGCAAAGGCGCGCAAGTTATCGGCCTCGCCGATCATCCGATCGACCACGTCGAGCCAGCCGAGGCGGTCCACAATGTGAGCGGCCTCGGCGGGGTCGTCCGTCCACCAGTTGCCGTCTTTATTCCATATGTGGGACCCCGCGTCTTGCAGACTCGCCAGCGTCTTCTCCACGTCGGTCTTATATTCGCCCACGTCGGTCTGCGCGTTCTGCTGCTGGCCGGCCAGGAGCGCGTCGCGCTTGGCGGCAATGGCGTCGCCCAGCGTTTCATAAGACTTGGCGAAGCTCGCCACACCCTCGTCTTCCAGTTCTTTGGTCACTTGGTCCATTGAGATGCCGATAGAATTGAGATCCGAGATCACCCGGTGCGCGCCGGCCACATCCTGGTCCACGGTGCGCTTCACGACGCCGTGGTCGTTGAAGGCGATGATGGTGGCGGGCGGCATGGTGTCCACGGTGTCGGGGCCGATCAACTCCTCGACGTAGAGCACATCGCGGTACTCGGGATTCTTGGTGCTGGTCGAAGCCCACAGCGGGCGCTGCACGTGGGCGCCCGCCGCGGCCAGTTTCTGCCAGCGCTCGCTGCCGAAGACTTCCTGGAAGACCTGGTAGGCGATCTTGGCGTTGGCAATGGCCGCCTTGCCCTTGAGCGCCTTGAGCTTGTTCTTCTCCTCCTCCGAGCCGGCCTTGGCGATCAGCGCGTCGAGTTTCTTATCGACGTTGGTATCCACCCGGCTGACGAAGAACGACGCCACCGACCAGATGTCGTCCACCGACTTGCCTTCAGCCAGCCGCCGCTCCAGGCCCTTGATGTAGGCCTCGATGACTTCGCGGTAGCGATCGATGGCGAAGATCAGCGTGATGTTGATGTTGATGCCTTCATAGATCAACTGCTCGATGGCCGGGATGCCCTCGGCGGTGGCCGGCACCTTAACGAAAATATTGGGCCGCTGCAGCCTCTCGCGGAACATGCGCGCCTGCTCGATACTCTTCTCTGTGTCGCGCGCCAGATCCGGCGTTACCTCGATGCTGATATAGCCGTCGAGATGGTTCGTCTTGTCGTAGACCCCGCGGAACACGTCGGCGGCATCCTGGATATCCTTCAGCATCAACTCGAAGAACACCTGGCGGGCGTCCTGGCCGCGGCCATACACGTCGCGCATCTGCGCGTCGTAGTCGGTGCCGCTGCTGATCGCTTTCTCGAAAATGGTGGGATTGCTGGTCACGCCGACGATCCCATCCTCGTCGATCATCTTGCGCAAATCGCCGGAGGTGATCAGCCCGCGGCTGATGTTATCCAGCCACGGCGCCTGGCCCTGCTCCTCGTACAGGCGGTTTAAAGCAGTCTTACCCATCGTCGTGTCTCCTTTTGCTAGCTCTGCTTATGAGCAGGGCTTTCCGTACTGGTTTCCGTGCCGCCCTGCTGCTGTTCCAGGTCGCGCTCGTGCGGTGCGTCGCCACGGCCATGGTGGCCGCCGGGGTGTTCGCCCTGGCCCGCCGGATGCGCCGGGCGACCAAGGATCGCCAGCGCCCATTGGGCCACGTTGCCGGCCGTCAGGCCGAACTTCTCCATGATAATCTCGTAAGGGGCCGAGGCGCCGTAGTGGTCGATGCCGACGGCGTGACCTTCGTCGCCGACCCAGCGGCACCAGCCGAAGGTCGAAGCCGCTTCCACGGACACGCGCTTCTTGACGTTCGGCGGCAACACGGAGTCACGGTATTCCTGGCTCTGGCGCTCGAACAACTCCCAGGACGGCATGCTGACCACGCGAGCGCGCACGCCTTGCTGTTTGAGCTGATCGGCGGCGCCCATCGCCAGTTGGACTTCCGAGCCGGTGCCGATAAGGATCACATCGGGGCTGCCGCCCTCGGCGTCGCGCAAGACGTAGGCGCCGCGGCTCAGGCCCTCCTCGTAAGGCCGGGCGCTCTCGGCGAAGATCGGCAACTTCTGCCGGGTCAACACGAGCAGCGAGGGGCCGTCTTGCCGTTCCAGCGCGGCGCGCCAGGCGGCCGCCGTCTCGTTGGCGTCGGCGGGGCGGATCACGCACGAATTGGGCACCGCGCGCAACGCCGCCAGCATCTCGATAGGCTGATGCGTCGGTCCGTCCTCGCCCAGGCCGACGCTGTCGTGCGTGAAGACGAAGATCGGGTTGATGCCCATCAGGGCGGCCAGGCGCATGGGCGGGCGCATGTAGTCGGAGAAGATCAGGAACGTACCGGTGTAGGCGCGCAAGCCCGACAGCGTCATGCCGTTGGCGACGGCGCCCATACCGTGCTCGCGGACGCCGAAGTGCATGTTGCGCCCGCTGAACTCGTGATGCCCGATGTCGCCCATGCCTTTCAGATACGTGTCGG
>CBJNAR010000276.1:0-5676 GCA_966434075.1 uncultured bacterium | reverse complement strand
GGTGCAGCAGGCCAGCGCCGTCGTCACCCGCGAGTACTCCGACTGGTCGGTGGCGCCGCTGGCGGCGAACCCGCCGGCCATCCGGCTGCGGGTGGTGCGGCGCGGGGCGGCGCTGGAGGTGAGCTACGGCTTCGCGGGCGCGCCGGAGACCTTGCTGCGCCTGGCCTACCTGGCCGAGGGGCCGTTGCAGGTCGGGCCGATGTGCGCGTCGCCCGACGGCACGGGCTTTGATGTGACGTTCGCCGGGTTCACTGTGCGCGACGAATAAGCAGGCGGCGCCATATGCTCGGGCGTGGCGGGGTGGTTCGCTCTGGCCTTCCTGGCCCCTCCCGCTGTGGAAGTGCGGGTGCTGCCCGCTGTGCTGCTGCGGCCTGGCCGGGTCCGCCGGGGCGCGGCCCGACGCCGCGCCTCTGGCCGGATCTGGTGCCGCTGCCCGCTTACCCGGCGTTCCAATGACCCGGCCCGCCGGGCACGCATGCGGGCGCAGGCACACTAGTTGCTGACCCCTTTTCTATGTTCATACCGCCGATGCGGTGTTGGCCCTGGGATCCTGGAGATCCCGTCGAAAGGAGTGCATGATGAACACATCAACTATCGTGCTGGTCGTGCTCGCCACGCTGATCGGCTTATTCTTCGGCAACGCGCTAGGCGGCCTGCTCTGGGCGCTGATCCTGGGCGTGGCGACGGCAGTCGTGGCCTATGTTATCGGCCAGCGCACGCAGAACACGGATGTGGAGGTGGAGGAGAGCAGCCTCGGCCACTTCCTGTTCAACGATGTGCGTTCCAGCGCACTCTGGCTGCCGGTGCGGATCTTCACCGGCTGGCAATGGATCGACGCCAGCCTGCACAAGCTGCAGAGTCCGGCCTGGATGGACACGGGCGCCGCGCTGAAGGGTTACTGGACCAACGCCGTGGCGATTCCGGCCCAGGGCAGCCCGGCGATTACCTATAGCTGGTGGCGCAGCTTCCTGCAGACCATGCTCGACGCGCAGGCCTACACCTGGTTTGCCAAACTCGTGGCTATCGGCGAATTCCTGATCGGTCTCGGGCTGATCGTGGGCGCGCTGGTGGGAATCGCCGCCTTCTTCGGCGTGCTCATGAACACGTCGTTCCTGCTGTCGGGGTCGGCCTCGACCAATCCGGTCATGCTGCTGCTGGCGATCGGCCTGATCCTAGCCTGGAAGGTCGCCGGCTGGATCGGCGTTGACCGCTACCTGCTGCCGCTGCTGGGCACGCCGTGGCACCGGGGCCGCCTCTTCCAGGGCGGCACACGCGGCAGCACGACGAGCCCGATCGGCGCGGCGCGGCCTTGACCAGGGGGCAATAGCCGCCGGCTCGGCGCTGGAGTAAGCGCCGATAATCCGTGAGAATTAGAGCACGCGGGCCGGAGTCGAACCGGCCCGCCGGGGCTTACCCTACCAAGTATTCTCCGAATCGAACGGAGCCTCAGCCCAGACCATAGCCGCTATCGCGTGCCGTTGCCCGTTGCTGGTCCAGGTTCGACGCCGCCTGAACGGGCACCCGCGGCGCTTCAACTGGGCCGCGGCGCCGGGCTGGCCGGTTCCCGCGGCGGATCTCCGTGGCGAGCGGATCTCGCTGCGACGCAGGAGAATCAGCCCGTCGCTATAAGTATACCACAGCGCCGGCGGACGGCGCCGGGCCAGTTCGAAACCGGCCTCTATAATGCCGGCGCGCATCCCCAGGTAGCGCCGGGCCGGTTTCAAACCGGCCTCTATAAGGGTAATTACCATGGACGGGCGCCGGAGGGCGCCAAGTCAGGCGGTGGGGGGACGTGGGCACGCACGGTGGCCTCGGCGGCGGCGCGGATCACGGGCCAGTTGCGCTTGCCGTCGGGCCGTGTTAGCTCGGCGGGTGGTACGGCGGTGAGCAGGATTTCAGCGCGGCGGGCCGAGCGAGCGGGGGATTTGATGAAGAGCACGGCGATCTGGCCGTTGAACCCCGCCGACCGGTCCACCTGGCCCGCGGCCGTCAGTCGCCCGTAGAGCGGCTTGGCGGCGGCGTAGCCGAGCAGGCGCCCGTTTGCGCGTATCGCTTGGAAGTCGCTATGATAGAGCGGGTAGCGGAAATAGTAGGCGATCTGGGGATCGCGCCGCAGGGCGGTTAGATCGAAGTGCTTGAAGATGGGCACGGCTTTTCCTCCTCGTGCCGCGGCCTGGCTCCCCTATCCGGCGCGGGCGCTGCTGTTATCACCCCGGCACAATCTGTGCCCCGACTCCACCTGCGTGATCAGCCTGGTTGTCTTTCCACGTAACGAGGGGGATGAGCCCGACCGGGTGGCCTCCCGGCCCGCCCCCGCAAATCTTCGGGCCGATAGTCTGATCAATTTCTTACCTGTTCCTGGCCTTGTTCTAAAGTTCGCCTGTTACACTGGGGCTATCCGCACGCGGAGCGCGGATGCCGGGGCGTGCCGCTGCCATGCCGGCGGCGCGCGGGTGCGCGGATCGAGTTGTTGGGACAACCGAGGACAATGGGAATGATCACAACTACCGACACGACAAAAACCGCGGTCCTCTCGGGCCGCCTGACGCGGGACTCCGTCCTGGCGTGGCTGGGGCTGGCCGGGCCGCTGGTGGTGTCCGCGGTGCTGAACCTGTGGAACCTGGCGCAGAACGGCTACGATAACCTCTACTACTCTGTCGCCGTGCAGAGCATGTTGCAAAGCTGGCACAATTTTTTCTTCGCGGCGTATGACGCGGGCGGATTCATCTCGGTCGATAAGCCGCCGGTGGCGCTCTGGATCCAGACGTTGAGCGCCAAGCTGCTGGGGTTCAACGCGCTGGGTATCCTCTTGCCGCAGGCGCTGGCCGGGATCGCGTCCGTCGGCCTGCTCTATTACCTGGTGCGGCGGCTGTTCGGGCCGCTGGCCGCGTCGGTGGCAGCGCTGGCGCTGGCCCTGACGCCCATCGCCGTGGCGGTGGAGCGCGGCAACAACACCGATACCTGGTTGATGTTCACGCTGCTGCTGGCGGCCTGGGCCGTCACGCGGGCCACCGAAACGGGACGGTTCGCGCTGCTGGCGCTGAGCCTGGCGCTGGTGGGCGTCGCGTTCAATATCAAGATGCTGGAAGCGTTCATCGTGCTGCCAGCGTTCTATCTGCTGTACCTGGTGGCCGCGCCGATTGGGTGGGGCAAGCGGCTGCTGCACCTGACGCTGGGCACCGTGGTGGTGCTGGGCGTGGCGCTGTCGTGGCCGCTGGCGGTGGACCTGACGCCGCCCGATCAGCGGCCCTGGGTGGGCGGCAGCCAGCACAACAGCGTGCTCGAACTGGCACTGGGCTACAACGGGCTGAGCCGGGTGACGGGCCAGGGCGAGGGCTTTGGCGGCGGTACCCGCGGCGGCTTCCGGGGCGGCGCGCCGGGCGGCTTCCCCAACTTCGGCAATAACCCCGGTGGCTTCTCGAACTTGGGCAATGCGCCGGGCGGGCCGCGCGGTGGCGGAGGCCTGTTCGACGCGGGCAATCCGGGGCCGTTGCGGCTGTTCACCGGGGCGCTGGCCGGGCAGTGGACCTGGCTGTTGCCGCTGGCCCTGTTCGGGCTGCCGTTGGCGGTGGCGGGGCTTCGGCGGCGCCGGCCCCTGGAGGGGCGCGGCCAGGCCATTCTGCTCTGGACCGGCTGGCTGGCGATGTATGGCGTGGTCTTCAGCATGGCCGCGGGTATCTTCCACCCGTACTACCTGATCATGCTGGCGCCCGCGGCGGCGGCCCTGGTGGGCATCGGCGTAGGCGCGCTGTGGGCGGCGTACCGCCGCGGCGGCGCGGCGGCCTGGCTGCTGCCGGCGGCGCTGCTGGTGACGGCCATCTGGCAGATGACCCTGGTGGGTGCCTATCCGGCGTGGAGCGCGTGGCTCACGCCGCTGGCCTGGGGCGGCAGCATTCTCGCCGCCGTGCCGCTGGTGGTGACGCGGCTGCTGAGCCGGCGGGTGTGGCGGCGCTGGGCGCCCGGCCTGGTGGGCGTGGGGCTGGTGGCCCTGCTCATGGCGCCGCTGGCCTGGGCTGTGACCCCGGTGCTGGCCGCGCCCACGAACGCCAGCCTACCGGAAGCCGGGCCGCAGGCGCTGAACCGCTACGATCCGACCAGTTGGACCCAACTCTACGCGACGGGCGGGCCGCAGCCGGACGCGATCTCGGGCACCGGCCTGGTCGCGTACCTGGAGGCTCACAGCGCGGGCTATTTCTACCTGGTGGCGGTGCCCACCTCGCAGCAAGCCTCGTCGCTGGCGCTGGAAACCGGCAAGCCGGTACTGGCCGCCGCCGGCTTCATGGGCACCGACCCGGCCCTGACCGCCGATAAACTGGCGGCCATGGTCGCCGATAAACAGGTGCGCTTTGTCATGGGCTTGGGCGCGGGCGGCATGGGCGGCGGGTTCGGCGGCGGCAGCGCCGATAGCGGCGCCGGCGCGTGGATCCAGTCGCATTGCACCGCGGTCGATCCCAGCCTCTATCAGGGGCAGATCGGCGGCACCGGCCTGCGCGGTGGGTTCGGCAGCTTCCGGGGCGGCAACTCGCAGCTCTACGACTGCGCGACGCAATAGCGCATCTCCTGCGGATCACCGCAGCCGGCGGACGGCCCGCGCCAGGGTCGCCCAGCGAAAGCAGATAGGCCAGGGGATCTCCCTGGCCTGTCAGATATATGCGGGGTTACGGAGGCGCCGGTTCAGGTGGAGGCGCGGAAGCGCAGGGCGGCGAGGAACCGGGTCATCCGGCGGGCCGGCTTGGCGGCGGTGGGCTGCTTCGCGTAGCGCTGGTACACTAACTGATCCCGCTCGGCCTGGGCCACACGCTCGCGCACGGTGTCCATGGCGACTTCTTCAATGCGATACATGTACGACACGAGAGTTCTCCTTTGGCGGCTCTACGACCGCAGTACTCAACGGATCTTGCTCACCAATGGTATCAGTATAGCGCGCCACCGGGCGGTACACATCAGGAGCGAGGCCGATTCGCACTCCCTCGCGGGGGCGAACCCGCGCCGGGGTATTCACCCCTGGGGCCTCCATCGCCAGGCGTAGGCCAGGGCCGTCTGCCCTCCGCCTCGCGCCGGAGGACCGGGTCACGGCTGGAAGCGAGGCCGGGGCGCCGGGCGCAGGCTGCGCAGCAAGGCGCGGATCAGGCGCGCCATGTGCCCTCGGTGGGGCGTTTGCCGGGTGGCGCCGGTCGCTTGCGCCACGCGATTCAGGGCCTCCGCCTCGGCCAGGTGGGCGGCGTTCACTGCTTCGATACGCTCCGTGGGCAAGGCCCAGGTGTACATGTTGCCGATCATGACCGTGCTCCTTATCAGGAGCGGGCATCCCGCTCCGCTGGGGGCGCCCGTCGCGCCCGCTCGTCTATAGTGATTCTGCCGGGCCGGTGGGCGGGTTTGAAACCGGCCCCTACAGAGGCGATGACCGGACCGAGGTTATTGCAGTTCGGCGGCCAGATAATCGAGGAAGGCCCCGGCCACGGCGACAGCGTCCGCGAACTGGGCCTGCGCCGGCTGATAGTGAATGCCGATGAACTGGGTGGCCCACAGCAGGGCGATCTCCTGGGCGGTGGGCGGCTGGGCCGTCGCAGCATACTGCGCCAGGGCGGGCGCGGCGGCATGGCTGAGGAAATGGGCGTCGAACAGGGACTCCACCCAGACCGGATAGGTGGCGGCGAACCGGGCGAAGGCGCGGGC
>CBJNAR010000275.1:0-5677 GCA_966434075.1 uncultured bacterium | reverse complement strand
GGTGACCGCGGCGGCGGAGCAGGTGCGGCAGGATGTCGAAGTGGGCCAGAGCAGTGTGACGGCCACCAGCGAGAGCGTGGCGCACCTGGGCGAACGCGTGGCGACCATCGAGGAGCGCATGGGGGCGGTCGATCAGCATGTCGGACAGATCGGGCAGATCGCCGACCTGCTGTCCGAGATCGCCGAGAACATCCATATCCTGGCCCTGAACGCGGCCATCGAGGCCGCCGGGGCCGGCCCCTACGGGCCGCGCTTCGCCGTGGTGGCGCACGAGGTGCAGGCCCTCGCTAACCGGGCGCGTGTCGCCAGCGAGCAGGTGCAGACGCAGGTGAGCGATATCCAGGAAGTGACCCAGATTGCGCTGGCGAGCACCAAGGCCGGCCAGACGGCCGCGGAATCGGTGGTGATCCAGATGGCGCAGACCCATATGGTGCACATGCGCATCCGCGAGAGCGCCGAACGGGCCAACACGCTGTCCGCCCAGATTGCCCTGGGCATCGACCAGCAGCAGATGGCCTCGACCCAGGTGCTGGAGACGTTGCGTGCCTTTGCCCGCTCGGTGCAAGAGATGGCGAACGGCAGCGCCCGCGTGGCGGCGGCCACCACCCGCCTGAGCGCGCTGTCGGCGGAGCTGGACGCCGAGCAGCACGCGACGATCGAGTTAGAGACCCAGCCCGGCGGGCAACTGGCCGTCGTCCAGGCGTGAGGCAGCGAGGCTAGGCCCGGCGAGCAGCCGCCGCCACGCGGCGCCGCACGAACGCCCGCCCCCGGTCGAAGAAGCCGCCGGTGACCGCGATGCCCAGCAGCACGAGCGCCAGCCCGGCCACCGCGATGGGCCCGACCGGTTCGCCCAGCAGCACCGCGCCGTAGAGCAACGCCATGCCCGGCAGCAGGTAGGTGACGATGACGGTGCGCGTGGCGCCGACGCTATTCAGCAAGGCGAAGAAGAGCAGGTAGGCGAAGGCTGTGCCGCCCAGGCCCAGCACCAGCAGCGACCCCAGCGCCGCGGGCGAGAGTGCGTGCGCGGGCGGCGTGATCAGCGTGAGCGGCAGCAAGATCACCGCCGCGGCGACGTTCTGGGCCAGCGCCGGGTAGACCACCGGCAGGCCGCTGAAGGCCCGCTTGGCGTAGAGGCTGGCGATCGCATAGGACGCCGAGGCCAGCAGCACGGCCCCCTGGCCCAGCCAGGCGTTCCCGGCGGCGACCCCCGCCTCGGGCGCGCTGCCCGACACCAGCACCGCCACGCCCGCGAACCCGACGACCACCCCCATGATTTTGCTCGGGCTGGTCGACTCGCTGCCCGCCTGGCGCCCCAGGAACAGCAGGAAGATCGTCGTGAAGAGCGGCGTGGTGGCGTTGAGGATGACTGCCTCGCCGCTGCTGATATAGGTTTCGCCCCAGGTGATGGAGAGATAGGGGATGATGGCGTTCAGCACGCCCAGCACGAGGCCCGGCACCAGCACCCGGCGCCAGGGAAACGCCGTGCGCTGCCGGCCCATGACCCGCTGCCGCAGTTGGACCACCGCGTAGAAGACCAGCAGCCCGGCGGCGGCCAGCCCGATACGGTAGCCCACCAGCGTGAGCGGCGTCATCTCGCGCAGGATGACTTTGATGAACATGAAACTGGCGCCCCAGAGCGCGGCCAGGATCAGCAGCAGCGTAATATCGCGTCCCTTCATCCTCGTGTCTCCTCATGCCAATGGAAGCGACCGTCGTCTTTCACGGTAGACAGGACGATCATCGTGACGGTGCGGTCCACCTGTAGCCGGGTGCGCAGGCGCCGGAGCAGGGCTTCGAGGCCGCGCGGATCGGCGGCGCGCACCTTGAGAATAAAGCAGTCCTCGCCGGCCACGTGGTGGATCTCCATTATGTCGGGGTCGGCCAGCAGGGCGCCGCGTTGCAGGGCGTCGTCGTCGTAGCCCGGTCCCGTCTGGGTGACCCGGACAAAGGCCATCAGCGGCTTGCCCAGTTTTTCGTGGTCCACAATGGCCTGGTAGCCGCGGATCACGCCGGTCTGTTCCAGCTTACGCACCCGCTCGGCCACCGCCGCCCCGCTCAGGTTGACCTCTTTGGCGATGGCCGCCAGGGGCGTGCGGGCGTCGTCCTGGAGTAGTTCCAGGATCTTGCGGTCGATCTCGTCTACATGACCCATCTTGCGTTCCTTTGGTAAAACCGGCACAATACTTGCAATTATATAGTGTTTCCCCCGTTTTGCCTATCAATCGAAAGGCGGATCTTGGGCGAGTCTCAGGATCGAAGGCGGCGGGCGGACGCGCCGGGGCGGCGGTGGCGGGATTGGCGGTGTGGTATAATGAGGGGAAGCGATTGGCTGCCAGAGGTCCAGGACAAGGAGTCTGATGTCCGCTGAACCAATACCCACCATCGAGGCCGGCGCCGCGCCCGCGGTGCCCCTGGCGGAAGTGGGCTTATCCCCCGACGAGTACGCGCACCTCTGTTCTTTGCTCGGTCGCACCCCCAATGCCGTGGAACTCGGCATGGTGGGCGCGATGTGGAGCGAACACTGCGGCTACAAGAACAGCCGCCCCCTGCTGAAACTTTTCCCCACCCATGGGCCGCGCGTGCTGCAAGGCCCCGGCGAGAACGCGGGCGCCGTCGATATCGGCGACGGGCTGGCGGTGGTCTTCAAGATCGAGAGCCACAACCACCCCAGCGCGGTGGAGCCGGTCGAGGGCGCGGCCACGGGCGTCGGCGGCATCGTGCGCGACATCTTCACCATGGGCGCGCGGCCCATCGCCCTGCTGAACTCGCTGCGCTTCGGCCCGCTGGACGAGCCGCGCACGCGCTACCTGTTCGGCGGCGTGGTGGCCGGGATCGGGCGCTACGGCAACGCCATCGGCGTGCCCACGGTGGGCGGCGAGATCTATTTTCACCCCTCATATAGCGGCAACCCGCTGGTCAACGCGCTCTGCGCCGGGATTATCCCCAGCGCCGACCTGATGCGGGCGCGCGCCGCCGGCCCCGGCAACCCGGTGTTGCTGGTGGGCGCCGATACGGGCCGCGACGGCATCCACGGCGCCACCTTCGCCAGCGACACGCTCGATGCGGAGAACGAGGCCAAGCGCCCGGCGGTGCAGGTGGGCAACCCCTTCCTGGAAAAATGCCTCATCGAAGCCTGCCTGGAACTGCTGCAAACCGGCATCGTCGTCGGCATGCAGGACCTGGGCGCGGCGGGGCTGACCTCGTCGGTGGTGGAGGCAGCGAGCCGGGGCGGAGTGGGCATCCGCATCGACGTGGCCCAGGTGCCGCGGCGCGAACGGGGCATGAACGCCTACGAGATCATGCTCAGCGAGAGCCAGGAGCGGATGCTGGTGGTGGTGCAGCGCGGCGCGGAAGCACAGGCCGACGCCATCTTCGCCCGCTGGGGTTTGCACTCGGCGCGCATCGGCGAGGTGACGACCAGCGGGCGGGTGGGGATCTTCGACGGCCCGCAGCAGGTGGCCGACCTGCCCGCCCCGCTGCTGACCGACGCCTGCCCAGTGTACCACCGCGCGGGTGCGCCCGCGCCGGGCCTGGCCGCCCTGCAACATCCCGACTGGGCAGCGCTGCTGCCGCCCGAACCGCCCGCTATTGACTATAGCGTGGCCTGGCGCATGCTGCTGGCGGCGCCGAATATCGCGAGCAAGGCGGCTGTCTACCGGACCTACGACCATACCATCGGCACGAACACGGTGCTGGCGCCCGGCCAGGCCGACGCCGCCGTGCTGCGCATCAAGGGCACGCACAAGGGTATCGCCCTGACCACCGATTGCAACGCCCGCTTCTGCCTGCTCGACCCCTACCAGGGCGGGATGCACGCGGTGGCCGAGGCGGCGCGCAACGTGGTCTGCACCGGGGCGGAGCCGCTGGCGGTGACCGATTGCCTCAACTTCGGCAGCCCGGAGCGCCCGGAGGTCTTCTACCAGATGGAGGGCTGCGTGCGCGGCATCGTGGCCGCCTGCGAGGCGCTGGGTACGCCGGTGGTCAGCGGCAACGTCAGCCTCTACAACGAGACGGCGGGGCAGGCGGTCTTGCCCACGCCGGTGATCGGCATGCTGGGGCTGCTGGACGATGTGACGCAGCGGGTGGGCATGGCCTGGCCCGCGGACGCGCAGTTGGCGCTGCTGGCGCCGCCCGCGGCGCCGCTGCCCGATGGCGGGGTGGCCGCGCTGGGCGCGAGCGAGTACCTGGCGACGATCCATGGCCGGGAAGCGGGCGCGCCCCCGCCCATCGACCTTGATGCCGAGCGGCGCGTGCAAGCGGTCGCCCTGGCGGCGATCCGGGGTGGGCTGGTCCAGGCGGCGCATGATTGCAGCGAAGGCGGCCTGGCTGTCGCCGTGGCCGAGGGCTGCATCGCCGGGCAGGTGGGCGCCGACCTGGATCTGGCCGCGCTGGGCGCCGATCTGCGTGGCGATGTGCTACTCTTTGCCGAACAGCCGTCGCGCATCCTGCTGGCGTGCCCGCCCGGCAGCCGGGATGCGCTGGATGAGCTAGCGCGGCAGGCTGTGGTAGCGCTGGTCTGGCTGGGCGCGACCGGGGGCGACACGATCCGCCTGCGCCGGGGCGCGCACCCCATCGCAAGCTTGCCGCTGGCCGGCGCTATCGACGCCTGGGAGCATGGCCTGGCGCGAGCGGGCGCGTAGCCCCACGGGGCGGCCCGCGGGATGGAGGAGTCGATGCCCGAAATGCCGAATCTCGATCTTGCCGAGGATACCCCTCTGGCGGATGACCGGCTGCACGAGGCGTGCGGCGTGTTCGGGGTCTACGCGCCGCACGAGGATGTCGCGCGCATCACCTATTTCGGCCTCTACGCCTTGCAGCATCGCGGGCAGGAGAGCGCGGGCATCGCCACGACGACCGGGCGCGACCTGGCTGTGTTCCGGCGCATGGGCCTGGTGGCGCAGGTGTTCGACGAAGCCGCCCTGACCGGCCTGCGCGGCGCGGAGTCCGTCGCGGCCATCGGCCACACTCGCTATTCGACCACCGGGTCTAACCGCACCTGCAACGCCCAGCCCATCGAGGTCTACGACCCCGACCTGGGGCCGCTGGCCCTGGCCCACAACGGCAACATCATCAACGCTCCGGCCCTCAAGGCGCGCTTGCAGGAGCACGGCGTCCACTTCGCGGGCACCACGGACAGCGAGGTGATCGCCGAAGCGCTGGCCCACACGGCCGGCGCAGACTGGGTGGCGCGCATCCGACGGCTGATGCCGCGGCTGGAAGGCGCCTATAGCCTGACGCTGCTCACCCCGCGGGCGCTCTTCGCCGTACGCGACCCGTTCGGCATCCGCCCGCTCTGTTTGGGTCGCCTGCCGGGCGGCGCCTGGGTAGTGGCGTCGGAGTCGTGCGCCTTGCAGACGGTGGGGGCGCGCTTCGAGCGCGAGGTCGCGCCGGGCGAGATCATCCAGATCGACGCCTTCGGCCTCACCTCCTGGGAGACGGTGGCAGACCACCGGCAGGCGCTCTGCGTCTTCGAGTACATTTACTTTGCCCGGCCCGACAGCAAGATCGGCGGGCGGGCCAACTACCTGGCGCGCCAGGCGATGGGCCGCCGGCTCGCCATCGAGCATCCGGTGGATGCCGATATCGTCATCGGCGTGCCCGACTCAGCCATACCCGCCGCCATCGGCTTCGCCCAGCAGGCCGGCCTGCCGTACACCGAGGGCCTGATCAAGAACCG
>CBJNAR010000274.1:0-5679 GCA_966434075.1 uncultured bacterium | reverse complement strand
CGGCTGGGCTCGTTTGACGCAGCGCCCGCTGGGGGGTACAATAGAGAGTCTATGGAAACTGAGAAGGCGCGACTCCAGGCCCGTGTGCAGGGGCGAGTCCAGGGGGTAGGCTATCGCGTATTTGTGCGCGAGGCGGCGCGCCGGCTCCATCTCGCGGGCAGCGTCCGCAACGAGGAGGACGGCAGCGTGCTGGTCGTCGCGGAAGGAGCGCGCGCCGATCTGGAGCGACTGCTGGCCGAGTTGCATCGCGGGCCGGTCGCCGCGTGGGTGACGCGGGTCGATGTGCGTTGGGATGCGCCCGGTGGGGAACCGGCTGGGCGGTTTGAGGTGCAGGGGTGAGTGCGATCGCCGGCGGCTCGGAAGCGGACCGCGAAGGGGCGCACAACGCTGCCCCCGGACCCGCCCCGGCGCCCGCCGATGCTCGCTACCGGCAACTGGCCTGGCTGGTCATGGGCACCGGCTTCGTCATCTTTTGCCTGCTGTGCGCGGGCTTCGTGGCCGGGTCGGCCTATTATAGCCAGCACGCCAGCATCGTGCCGCAGACCGCCGCCACGGTCGAACTGGCCCACGGCACCAAGTTGGAGGTCCAGCATGCCGGGCAGAAAGCCTGGAACCTCGTCTCCAAAGCCACCGAGTTGTCGGAAGGCGACTCCGTCCGCACCGGCCAGGACACCGACGCCTTGCTCACGCTCTTCGATCAGAGCACCGTCCAGCTTTACTACAGCAGCACCGTGACCCTGAAACGCATCCGCAGCAGCCAGTTTCTCAACCAGTTCAAGGAAATGCGCCTGGTGCAGAGTTCGGGCAGCATCAAAGTGGCGGCGGCGGCGCTGGGGCCGTACAACACCATGGAACTGCAAGTCACCAATCCGGACGGCAAGGTCACGGTGGGCGTGCCGGAGAACAGCGTCGCCGTGATCACGCTCGATACCCCTGCCGTCGACAACGCCTACATGACCGTGGCGACGCGCACGGGCACGTCCTGGGTGCGCACCACCGGGCCGCGCCGGATCATCCCCATCGGCGAGATGTGCCGGGTCCAACCCGATTACACGGTCACGGACCCCGGCCAGGAGGAGATCGAACTCGTCGACAACAGCGAGTTCGTCAAGCCCGCCGACAACCCGAACACGGAGATCGCCGCCGGCTGGCGCCTGTCGCCGCTCAACCCGGCGGAGGAACAGATCACCGCCACGCGCAGCACCGAGACGTTTTTCGGCAAGACGGTCTATACCGCCAACTTCCTGCGCGCCGCGCAAAGCACGGAACTGGCGACCGTTCGCATCCGCCAGGACATGGACATCCCGGTTAACTTCTACCAGCAGTTGCAGGTGAAGGCCGCCGTCAAGCTGGTCGAGCCGCCGTACATCGGGCCGGGCCTCTACCCGCTCACCCTGCGCGTGACGTACGAGGACCTGGACGGGGTGACGCGGCTGTGGGAGCGCAACTTCTACGCCGGGCCGCTGCCGTACCCCCCGGAAGGGGGCACCATCGAACTCGATGCCGGCACCTGGAAGGAGCTGCCGCAGGAACTCCCGTCCGACGGCGTGGAGACGGCGGCCAATTGGGACTTGATGACACAATCACCCGCGCCCGCCCGCATCAAGGCGGTCGAGGTTATCGTCACCGGCTATAGTTTTAATGTCGCCGTATCGGGCATATCGCTCACCGCTCGATGAGGCGCGTTTTGTTTCAGCAAGGAGGCTTCTCTTGAGTAAGATCAGTGTGGTCGGGGTCAACTATGTGGGTCTCGTGACCGCGGCCTGTTTCGCAGACCTGGGCAACGAGGTGATGGGCATCGAGATCGTGCCCGAAAAAGTGGAACGCCTGCGCCAGGGCATCTCGCCCATCTATGAACCGGGCATCGAAGAGGTGCTGCAACGCAACCTCAAGGCGGGCCGCCTGAACTTCACGACCGATTACGCCGAGGGCCTGCGCGGCGTCGACTTTGTCTTCATCGCCGTGGGCACCCCGGAGGGGCCGGACGGCGCCGCCGATATGTCGCAGGTCGAGTCCGCGGCGCGGTCCATCGGCAAGCATGCCTCGAACGACTTGATCGTCATCAACAAGAGCACCGTGCCCATCGGCACGGGCGACCTGGTGACGCGCCTGGTCGGCGAGCATATCAAGCCGGGCCTGAAGTTCTCGGTCGTGTCCAATCCGGAGTTCTTGCGCGAGGGCGCGGCGCTGGGCGACTTCATGGTGCCCGACCGTGTGGTGCTGGGCTCGTCGGACCGCGAGGCGTCCGAGAAAGTGGCTGGGCTCTACGAGCCGCTCAACGCCCCGATCATCATCTCCGATATCCGCACCGCCGAGATGATCAAGTATGCGTCAAACGCCATCCTGGCGACGCGCATCTCGTTCATCAACGAGATCGCGCACATCTGCGAGACGCTCGGCGCCGACGTGAAGCAGGTGGCGCTGGGCATGGGCTACGACAAGCGCATCGGCCACCAGTTCCTCGACGCGGGGATCGGCTACGGCGGCTCGTGTTTCCCCAAAGATGTCAAGGCCCTGGCCCATATGGCGGCGTCCAACGACTGCCACCCGCAGTTGCTCAACGCGGTGATGGACATCAACACCGACGCGCGGCGGCTGTTCGTCGAAAAGGTGACCAACCTGCTCGGCGGCGACCTGCACGGTAAGCGCATCGGCGTGTGGGGCGTGTCGTTCAAGCCCAACACCGACGACATCCGCGAGGCGCCGCAGGTGGACATCATGCAGCGGTTCGTCGCGCTCGGCGCCACGGTGCAGGCCTATGACCCGGTGGCGATGGAGAACGCGCAGCGGGTGGTGCCCGACGTGGCCTACTGCTCGAACGCTTATGAGGCCGCCGCGGGCGCCGATGCCGTGCTGCTGCTGACCGAATGGAACGAGTTCAAGCAACTCGATATGAACCGCGTGCGCACCGGCCTGCGCCGCCCGCTGCTGGTCGACGGCCGCAACGTCTTCGTCCCGGCGGAGATGCGCGGCCAGGGCTTTGAGTACGTGTCCGTGGGCCGGCCGTGACCGCGCGCCGCGAGTTCAGCCCCAGCCGCCTCGCGGGGGAGCCGCCCTGGCTGGCCGCCCTCGGCCTGCGCCTGGACGACGCCCATGACGGCCTGTTGCAGTGCGGGATCGACGTGATCGAGATCCCGCGCATCGCGGCGGCCATCGAGCGCTGGGGCCAGCCGCTGCTCGACCGGGTCTGGACGCCCGGCGAGCAGCGCTTCTGCCGCGGGCGCACGCCCGAGCTGGCGGCGCGGTTCGCGGCGAAGGAAGCGATCTCGAAGACGCTGGGCACGGGCATCCGCGGCATCCGCTGGCGCGAGATGGAGATCCTGCCCGACCGGCGGGGCAAGCCGCTGGTGTTTCTGCACGGCGGGGCCCAGGAGCGGGCCGCGGCGATCCACCTGACGCGCTGGGCCGTGAGCCTGACCCATGGCCGCGACCTGGCTCTGGCCTTCGTCGTGGCTTCGGGCGACCTCGATGCCGTGCTTGAGGAGGAGCGGTAGCCGATGGACGCTGAAACGCCCACCGGGCTGGTCACTGCCGAGGAGATGCGGGCCATCGAGGCTCGCGCCGCCGAGCGCGGTGAGACCGGGCCGGTGCTCATGGACCGCGCGGCGCGCCGCATCGCCGCGGTAGTCGCCGAGCGGCTGCCGCGCACTCAGGGCCGCGCACCGCGCGTGCTGGTGCTGGTGGGGCCGGGCAATAATGGCGGCGACGGCCTCTGGGCTGCCCGTTACCTGCGCGAGCGCGGCGTGGACGCCACGGCCTATCTCTGGCACCGCACGGGGAGCCCCGATGCCGCCCTGACCGGGGCCGAGGAAGGCGTCGTGCCCATTGTGCGCGCCGCCGAGGACGCGGACGGCGTGCGCCTGGCCGCCCTGCTGGACGAGGCTGCCGCCGTGGTCGATGCGCTGCTCGGCTTCGGCTTGCAACGCGACATCACCGGCGAACTGGCGGCCATTATCGCTGCCGTCCAGGGTGCGGTCGAGCGGCGGGCTAGAACGGCCCGCCCCTTGCCGGTCTTCGCGGTGGACATACCCACAGGCGTCGATTCAGACACGGGTCGCGTTCGCGGGGTGGCCCTGCCCGCCCAGGTCACGATTACGCTGGGAGTGGCGAAGCGCGGGCTGTACCTGTACCCAGGAGCAGCCTGCGCGGGGGAAATTATCCTGGGGGATATAGGAGTCGGAGACTTGACTGATAACGTACAGGTAACGAACACGACCGCCGAGCAGGTGCGCGGCTTGCTGCCCGCCCGCCCGGCGGACGCGAACAAAGGCACCTTCGGCAGCGTGCTGATCGTGGCCGGGTCGCTGAACTACATCGGCGCGGCGGTGCTGTCCACGCTGGGTGCGATGCGCATCGGCGTGGGCCTGGCGACGCTGGCGACGCCGATTGAGCTGCTGCCCATCGTGGCCGCCAAGCTGACGGAATGCACCTTCCTGCCCCTGCCCGCCGATATGGGCATCCTGACCGAACGCTCGGTCAAGCCGTTGTTCGACGCGCTGACCGAGCGACAGTATAAGGCGCTGCTGGTGGGCAACGGGCTGGGCCACGAGAAGGAAACGCTCAATTTTATGCGCGGCGTGTTGCAGGATAAGGCCGTCACCGCCCCGGCGCGCGCACGCGCGGAGCGCCACGTCGGCTTCGGGCTGCCCCGGCACGCCGAGCCGTCCAAGCCGGAAGAGGCCGAGGAGGACAAAACTCCCGGCCTGCCGCCCCTCGTGCTGGACGCCGACGGGCTGAACCTGCTGCACCAGATCGAGGGTTGGGCGGAGCGCCTGCCCGCGGACACCATCCTGACACCGCACCCCGGCGAGATGGCCCGGCTGCTGGACAGCGACGTGGAGACGGTGCAGGCCGACCGCGTGGGCACGGCGCAGCGCGCCGCCGCCGAGTGGAAGGCCATCGTGGTGCTCAAGGGCGCCAACACGGTGATCGCCGCGCCCGATGGCCGGGTGGCCGTCAACCCGGCGGCGTCCGCCGCGCTCGCCACGGCGGGCACGGGCGATGTGCTGGCCGGGTGTATCGCCGGGCTGCTGGCCCAGGGCCTGGCGCCGTTCGACGCCGCCGTGGCCGGGGTTTTCGTCCACGGCCAGGCGGGACTGCTGGTGGCCGGGGAACTCGGCGATGCCGGCGTCCTGGCGGGCGATGTGGCCGAGGCGCTGCCCCACGCGTTGCGCGAGATCAAGGGCTGATGATGAACGGGGCCGGGCCGGCCACGAGGGATATGCCTGAGACGGAGGATGGGCGCGCCGCGCCGCGCTGGCGGGGCCGCCCGGTCTGGATCGAGATCGACCTCGACGCCGTCGCCGAGAACGTACGGCGGATCGCGGCGTGGGTCGGTCCCGGCACGGCGGTGATGGCCGTGGTCAAAGCCGACGGCTACGGCCTGGGCGCCGCGCAGATCGGGGCGGCGGCGCTGGCCGGCGGCGCCACCTGGCTGGCCGTGGCCTCGGTCGACGAGGGCGTGCAGTTGCGCGAGGCCGGGATCGATTCGCCCATCCTGGTGCTGGGGCCGACCACGCCCTGGGAGACGAGCCGCGCCGTGGCCGCCCGGCTCACGCTCACGGTCAACAGCGTGGAGGTGGCGCGAGCGCTGTCGGCGGGGGCGCGGCAGGTGCGGGTGCGCGCGCCGGTCCACCTCAAGCTCGACACGGGACTGAATCGCTACGGGCGCGATCCCGA
>CBJNAR010000273.1:0-5680 GCA_966434075.1 uncultured bacterium | reverse complement strand
CAGGATCCACCCGAACTCCTCGCCGCCGATGCGGGCGACGACGTCGTCGTCGCGGGCGACGTCGCGGATGCGGGTGGCGACCTCTGCCAGCACCCGGTCGCCCACCTGGTGGCCGTAGGTGTCGTTGACAAGCTTGAAGTGGTCCACATCGAAGATGACCAGGGCCAGGGGGCCGCCCTGGCGCCGGTGGCGATCCAGTTCTTCCCGCAGCAACCGGTGCATGCCGCGCCGGTTGTACAGCCCCGTCAGCGGGTCGCGGATGGTCAACTCCTGCAGCGCCTCTTCGTTGCGCTTGCGCTCGGTGATGTCCTGGATGATCGCCAGGCTATAGAGGACCTGCCCGGCGTCGTCGCGGATGGGCGTGGCGGTAAGCTCGCCCCAGATCGTCTCGCCCCAGCGCGTCACGTAGCGTTTTTCGACGGTATAGCTAGGGATCTCGCCGCGGGCGGCCCGCGCGGCCAGGGGCGGCTCCAGCCCGGCGTCCGCGGCGGGGCTGATCTGGCCGGCGGTGCGCGCGCGGAGTTCGGCCTCGCGGTAGCCCAGCATGGTACAGAGCGCCGTGTTCACCTTCAGCAGCGTGCCGTCCGGCGCCACCAGGGCCATGCCCACCGGGGCCACGTCGAAGATTTTGCTGAGTTGTTGCTCGCTGCGCCGTAGCTCTTCCTCGGTCTGCTTGCGGGCGGTGATGTCGCGCAGGATACTGAGCGTCGAAATAGGCCGGTCGCCCTCGAACTTGCAACTGATCGATCCCTCGACGACGATGTAGCGGCCGTCGCGGGCGACCAGCACCGTTTCGAGATGGTCGACGGTTTCGCCTGCGATCAGCCGTTGCCACAGGTCCGCCGCCTGCCTCAGATAATCGGGATGCAGCACATCGTGGATATGCAGGTGCGCGATCTCGGCCTCGGCGTAGCCCAGCGCGCGCCGCCAGGCCGGGTTGACGTAGAGGAACGCCCCGTCCACGTTCACGCTCTGAATCAGGTCGTTGGCGTGTTCAAACAGGTCGCGGTAGCGCGCTTCGCTTTCCTTCAGGGCATCTTCGGCCCGGCGCCGCTCGGTGATGTCGTCGGCGATGGTCATGATGCAGGGCTCGCCGTCGATGTCGATGAGCTCCATCGATACGGCGGCGCGCCGGAGCTCGCCCGTCTTCTTGCGCAGATCCACTTCCAGGTTGCGCACAAACCCGGCCTCACGCAGGCGCTGAGTCAGCAGGGCGAGCGCGGCGGGGTCCACCCAGATGCCCACTGTCGTGAGGCGTTCGCCGATCAGTTCCGCGCGGCGATAGCCCCAGGCTTGCAGGCAACTGTGGTTGGCGTCGAGGATGACGCCGTCGGCCAGGCGGCTGATCAGCATGGTGGTCGGGTTGCTGTGGAAGATCTTGGCGAAGCGGGCTTCCGAGCGGTGCCGCGCGGCTTCGGCCTGCTTCTTTTCGGTAATGTCGATGCCGGTGCAGACGAGGTACTCGACCGCGCCCGCGGCGTCGAGCAGCGCCGTGTTCGACCAGGCGATCATGCGCAGCCGCCCGTCGCGCGTGCGCCAGTGGTTTTCATGCGGGATAGGGAAGTCCTGCCCCTGCACCTCGGCGAACACCTGCTGCACTCCGGCGACCTCTTCGGGAATCAGCAGCAGATCCCAGAGGTAGCGGCCGGCGGCTTCGGTGCTGATATAGCCGCTGAGCTGTTCGCAGGCACGGTTGAAGCGGATGATGCGGCCCGCCCGGTCGAGCACCACCACCAGGCTGCTCGTCGTGTCGAGCACGGCGGCGATAAAATCGCGTTCGCCGCGCAGTGCGTCGTGGGCATGGCGGCGGCGGGTGATCTCTTCGTGGCCCACGACCACGCGGCCTGGCCCGGCCCCGGCGAAGCGGGTGGCGCGCATGGCGTACCAGCGGGCCCCCTGCCCGCTCTCCATCACATATTCCAGGGTCGGCTCGGCGGCGGAGCCGTCGAGCACGGCACGGATGCGGGCCGCGGCGGCCTGGGCCATGGCCGCGGCGGCGCCCACGGTGCTGTCGCAGACCGCCAGGTAGTTGGCGCCCACCCCGGCGCGGGGCAGGCGCAGCCCATTCTGGTGCGCGAACTCGCGCCAGGCCCGGTTGACGGCGATGATCGTGCCGTATTGATCCAGGATGGCGACGCCGGCGGCGAGTGCGTCCACCGTGCCCGCGCCGAACTCCTGCAAGTCGGGCATTTCGGCACCCGGCCCGTCTGCGCCGGCGGCACCCTGGCGCGGCGAATCCGGGCCGGCCGCGGCGCCGGGGCGGGGATAGGTGGTATGGGACAGCATTACAACCTCTCAGTGCGCGACAGAGCTATTTGTGGGTAGAGCAGGGCGCCGCGGGTCCGTGAATCCGGGTCTTTTGCTAGCGTACCAGGATCGCCGGGCCGTGAGAAGTGCCGTTAGTCCTAGCTCCCGCGGGCCGGTGGGGTGGTTCCAGCGTGTGCCGGTACGCCACAAACCGGGACGCGGTGCGTCCGGCGCTGCATCAGGTCAGCAGAGGATGGGAGAAAAGGGGGGAAAGGGTTCAGGCACCTGGCTGCATAGTCATGCCGCGAGCTACACAGCCAGGTTCTGCTGTCATATAATATATCAAACGCAGACCCACATTTTCAACGTGTAGATGTCGCGTCTTTGCCGGAAAATAGCGACGAAAATTGTGCATATGCCAAAAAAAAATACTCTGTGATCAGAACGTAAAAAACATGCAGTTAAAAATCTCCGGAACTGTGCGAGTGCACAATCACCGGCTAACCGGGTTTCTTGTCCAGCAATAGCGCCAGCCGCAGTTGGACCGCCTCTTCAAAGTTGCGCGGATCCAGGCCGGTCAGGGTGGCTATCTTGTCGAGCCGGTAGTTGAGCGTATTGCGATGGATAGCGAGCTGTTGCGCGGTGCTGGACGGGACGCAACTCTGGGCGAAGTAGGCGGCGAGCGTGACGCATAGCTCGGGTTCCGGGTCGAGCGGGCGCAGGAGCTGGCGGGCCAGTTCGCGCTTGGTTCGCGTCTCGTTCAGCCCGGTGAAGGCGGCCAGCGGGATCTGGTCGAGCGTATAGACGCGGTTGGCGCCGTACACCTCGCGGCCCAGGCGCAACGCGCTGCGCGCCTCGCGGTACGAGCGGATGAGGCCGCGAATGCCGCTGTCGTAGCGCCCGACAGCGGCGGTGAGCGGCGCATCGATCTCGGTGCGCAGGCGCGGCAGCAACCCTTCAACGGTGCGCCGGAGCACGTCCACTGCATGCCAACCCGGCTCCATACCGGGGCCGATCCCTTGCTCGGCCCAGAAGACCAGGTCTTCCGGGCGGGCCGTTTTCAGCACGGCGATCTGCCCATCGCCGATATGCGAACAAAGCACATCACCCGGCCGGTTGAAGAAGCGGAAGATGCTGCTGATGAGCAGTTGCCCGCGCCGGTTGGCGCGGGCTTCCGCCGATTCCGTCCAGGTCTGGTTTATCGGCGCCAGGAGGTATTCCGCGGCATCCAACAGGATCACGGCGCGCGTGGGCCGGAAGCTGATGCCCAGGATGTGGCCGGTGCGCCGGATATCGGCCTCGGTGCCCGCTGTGCCGCGCAACACGTCGAGGATGAAGCGATTGCGTAACTCGTACTGGCTGGGTAGCCCGCTCACCACGCGCGCCTGGTTGATCAGCAGGTCGATCATGGCGCGCGCGATCTCGGGGGCGGGCAGCCGGGATTCGGCAGCGCCGGGGATAATCACTTCGCCGCTCTGGTCGTGCAACGTAAACGGCACGCGCAGGCTCGCGCCGGCCTCGCCCGCCGGTTCGCGATGCGGCAGGCCCACACTGCTGGGATCGCCGTCGGCAACGATGATCCCTTCGGCGTTCACGACGATCGCGCCCATCCCCAGGATATCGTTAATACCCTCGACGATGGTCTGGGCCGCCTGGATGAAATCGTCCTTGATCAGTGCCATTACTTTGCACCTTGTAGCCGCGCCGCCGGTCCTCTGGGCCGGCGGCGCCTGATTCACAGTAACCTGCCGCTGCATGGGCGGCACGCAGCTGCCTGCCATTGACTTTCAGGAGACGCACCTGCATAATTGAAGGCACGCCGGTTGGCGCGCCGGGTAATCGTCCTCGTATGCCCCCCGGCTCACCTGCCGCGCACACGCCTGACGGCGCATTGCTCAGCCTGGTAGCTGTGAGGCATAAAATATGCCATCGTGAACAAGTGTTTCCCGCCGTGAGCGGCACTAATTTGGTCATTCGCCCATTTACCGCCGCCGATCAGGCCGCGGCGCGCCGGCTGATCCTGGACGGACTGGCCGAGCATTTCGGTTGGCTGGACGAGACTCTGAACCCGGATCTCGACGATATCGCGGCGCACTATGTCGCGCGGGGGGCGCTGTTCGTCGTGGCCGAGATCGCCGGCGTGCCGGTGGGCACGGGGGCGCTGGTGGCCGAGGGGCCGGGCGGGCGGCTGGCGCGGATCTCGGTGGCGCCCGCGCACCGGCGCCGGGGTGTGGGTCGCGCGCTGGTCGCGCACCTGGTGGGCGCCGCGCAGGCGCGGGGCTGGCCCCAGGTGCTGGTCGAGACGAATGACGACTGGTACGACGCGATTGCGCTCTACCAGCGCTACGGCTTCCGCGAATACACCCGCGCCGCCGGCGAAGTCCACATGGTGCTCGATCTGGCGACCCCGCCCGCGCCCGGCCTGTGAACGGGCGGGCTGCTTCGCATGAATGAAGGCCGCCTGCGCCGCCTGTCTCCTCTTGTCTCGCCCGCTCCTTGCGGGGTATACCCCAACCGGGCGGGCACTCGGCAGATCATCCAGGCATTGCGTCCAGGCGCCGCGCGGGCGTCTCCTTGCCGTTCTGCTTGAAGATCAGCTTCGTCGCCTGGCCGTCCTCCACCGCGAAGGCTACCTCGGCATCCACCACCTCGGCGAAGTACTCATCCGCCCCACAGGGCTGGAGCGCGAAGGCGGGCTGCCCGGTCGCCTGCAAATAGAGCGCGCCGTCGCGCACCGTGACCTCCAGCACATAGCCCGGCTTGAGTTCATAGCGGCCTGAGCAGGTCGCCGCCCGCGCCGCATCGAACGCCGTGCGGACCTGCGGGGCGCCGGGGAAGTCGGGCCAGCCGTATTCCCGCCAGACCGTGCGCGTCAGGTTGTCGCAGACGATCCAGCCCAGGTCGCCGTTGGTCGCGACGATCACACCCTCGCCGCGCTCGCTGAAGGCCACGAAGTTGGCCTTATAGCCCTCGTTGTCGCCGCCATGGGCGAAACGCTGGTCCAGGCCCGCGCCTTCCAGGAAGAAGCCCAGCCCGATATGTTCCTCCACCTGCGGGGTGAGCATCTGCGCCACCGTCTCCGGTCGCAAGAGGGTGCCGGGCGCGCCGGCCCGCGCCTGCTGGATGTCGATTGCCAGTGAGTCCGCGAGGTCCACGGTGGCGGGAAAACCCCGCGCATGGAAATGATCCACAGGCGCCAGATCCTCGACAGTGAGTCCATCGAGGGGCTTGCCCGATTTTTCCAGCGCGTTGAGCATTTTCATCGCAGCCGAAACCACGGTGTTGAACTGGAAGCGGCCGAGGTCGTAATTGGCCTGTTTCAGCGTGGTGTGAATCTCGTGCCGCAGTTTTTTTGCGTCCGCTGCCAGGCTGGTCAGGTCGACCGGCTCCTGGCCGATGCCTTCGAACTCGCTGCCGAATGTCCACAAGCGCT
>CBJNAR010000272.1:0-5687 GCA_966434075.1 uncultured bacterium | reverse complement strand
AGCCAGGGAACGGACGGAGTATTGCGTACATGGCTTTCACGCGACTAAACCGCATCACCGCTCGGGTAACCTCATCATAGGGCGGGCACCTGTTCACGCGCCAGTTCAGAATCTGCTCACTTTGCCCCGCCCGGCGCCCCGCCGGCGACTCACGCCGGGCTGCACGAAGGTACAGGCGGGTAATCCGTATATGGGCAGATGCCGCCCGCACGCGGAACCCCTACACTACATACAGATCCACCGGCGCCGAGCGTTCGCGCCGGGCCATGACCATTGAGCACCATGAGGACAAGGTAGCAGACTGATGAATGAGACGGCAACGGCGGCGCAGGCGGACGCAACCGCGCCGCCCCCCGAAAGCCTGACCGGGGGCGGTTATATCACGCTGCTGCGCACCAATCGCAATTACCGGCGCCTGTGGCTGGCCCAGGTGGTCAGCCAGTTGGGCGACTGGTTCAACCTGGTGGCCGTGGTGGCGATCCTGTTGCGCTATGCGGGCGCAGCGGAGGCGCTGTCGGGCCTGCTCGTCGTGCGCATGGCGCCCCTGTTGCTGCTGGGGCCGTTCGCGGGCGTGCTGGCCGACCGCGCCAACCGGCGCACGCTGATGCTCATCGCCGACGTAGCCCGCGCGGCCACGGTGCTGGGCTTCCTGCTCGTGCAGGGGCCGGGGCAGATCTGGCTGGTCTACGTGCTGACGATTATCCAGTTCACCCTGGCGACGCTCTTTGAGCCGGCCCGCGGCGCGCTGATCCCCGCCGTAACCGACCCGGACGAGCGGGTCGCAGCCAACGCGCTGGGGTCGCTGACGTGGTCGCTGTTGCTCGCCCTGGGTGCGGCACTCGGCGGCGTCACCGCGGGCCTGATCGGGCCGGAGGCGGCCTTCGTCGTCGACGCGCTGTCGTTCCTCGGCTCGGCTGCGCTAGTCGCCGGGATCCCCCGTGCGGTGGCCCAACCCGGCGACAGCACGGGCGGCAAGGTGCGCCTGGGCGCGGACCTGGTCGAGGGGTTGGCTTATCTTCGCCGGCAGCCCGCCGTCCTGGCCTACACACTGATCAAGCCGCTGGGTGCGATCAGCAGTGGCGCCTACTTCACCATCATCGCGCTACAGGCGAAAAACGTCTATCCAATCGGCCAGGACGGCGCCTTTAGCCTGGGGGTGCTGAACCTGGCCATCGGCGTCGGTTCGGGCCTGGGACCGGTGCTGGGGTCGCGCCTGCTGCGGCGCATGGGCGAGACACGCGCCAATCTGCAAATCCTGATTGCTCTGGGCTTCATCTTGATCGGGGCCGGCTATGCCGTCTTCGTCAACATGACCGTGCTGCCCATCGCCGCGCTCTGCATCATCGTCGCCGAACTGGGCGCCGGCGGGCAGTGGGTCTTCAGCACGACGCTGATCCAGGCAGGCGTGGCCGACGCCTTCCGGGGCCGGGTGGCCGCCGTCGAACTCGCCATGACGACCGCCGCAAACATCGTCGCCGTGCTGGCGAGCGGCGTCCTGCTCGACCAAGTTCATATCACGGTACCGGATCTGGGCCTGGGTCTGTTCCTGCTCAAGCTCGCCATCGGCCTGGCCTGGTTGATCGTGGCCCTGCGCCTAGCCCGGCCGCGGCTCACGCCGCCCAACCCGGCCCCGCTGCGCCCGGCGTAAGGGGCCGGCGGGCCGGTTTGAAACCCGCCCTTACCCCGCGTAATTAGCCTGATCCAGAACGACGGCGAGGCCGGTTTGAAACCGGCCCCTACAGCGTGGTATTTTCGTGAGTCGGGAAGGCGGCAGGGCCGGTTTCAAACCGGCCCTGCCGGCGTGGAAAGGCTAGCCCCGGCTACGCGCGGGGGCCCGCGGCGCCGCGCGGCGGTTGGCGGCGCACCCAGTTGGCGATGTACTCAACGACTTCCGCCGGGACGTGGTTGGCGGCCTGGAAGTCGGCGGGGGTGCGGCGGTCTTCCTCCGGGATCAGCAGGGGGTTGAGCGTGGGGAAGGTGCGCAACTCCACCTGGGGCCGCCCGGCCAGCGCGTCTTGCCATAGTTGGTAGTCGGCCATCGTCGCCTGGTAGTCGCGCTCGCCCTGCATAATCAGCATCGGCTGGGGCAGTGTGCGCGCCACCTCGGCGGGCCGGTAGGCACGCAGGTCGCGCCAGTAGGACGCGGGCAGCCCCAGCGGCAACTGCGCGGCGGGCGTGGTGTCCGGCAATTGCGGATCGTGCAGGCGGGCCACCTGGGCTTCCAGCACCGCCAGTTCCTGTTCCTGTTCGGGCGTGGGCGGGCCGTGGCGCGTGTACAGCCGGGTGAACTGGTCCATCAGCATCTCTTCGGGGCGACGCGTGATCCCGTCGAGGATGATCAGCCCGGCGAGGTGCGGGTCGCGGGCGGCGATGCGCGGCAACAGCGAGCCGCCGACGCCGTGGCCCAGCAGGAAAATCCGCCGCGCATCGACCTTCAGCATCCCGCGTAAGAGCGCGATCGCCGCCAGCGCGTCGTTCACCACTTCGTCCTCGACGGTGAAATTGGGCTGCAACGGCAGCGTCGCGCCGTAGGCATAGGTGCGCTTGTCGTAGCGCAGCGCGGCGATGTTGGCCGAGGCCAGGCCCCAGGCCAGGTCGCGGAACGGCTTCAGCGGCCCCGCCGTGGCGTCGAGATCTTGCGGGCCGGCGCCCTGGATCAGCACGACCGCCGGGAACGGACCGTCGCCCATCGGCAGGCTGACCATGCCGGGCAGCGTCCAGGGCGGGCCGCCCACCTCGACGGCGCGCTCATGGAAGGCCGCCGGGCGCACATACTCCGGCGGGTCGTACAGCAGGTCCGAGATGTGTTCGCCGGGCAAGGGCAACCACTGGAAGCCGGCCACATACCCGGCATCGTCGAAGATGACCTGGAGGTCCAGCGTTGTGGCGGCAAACTCGCAGGTGTCGCGCACCACGTCGTGTTGCAGCAACCGCCCGCCGGTCGCCGCCAGATGGCGCTTGAGCGGCCCCACCTGGTCGGTCAGCCGCAGCCAGGCGGATTCCAGCGCCTCCGGGGGGACGGCGGCGCGCACGTCGGGCGCGAAACTCTCGGCGGCCTCGGCATAATAGCCGCGCGCCAGCAGGTTCACGAAGTGCTGCGCGGCCACCTCGCGCCCGCTCTTGAGCGGGTTCGCCATACCGATGGCCGCCGCCGGCATCGGCAGGATCGGTCCGCTCACGCGCGGTCCGTCCGGCGCCGCCGCGGGTTCCGCGGCAACCTCGGGGGCGGCAGGCGGGCCGGCGCCCTCCGTGGTCGTGGGGACGCTCACGTCCGCCGGATTATCGCTCTGATTCGCCGCGCTCGCCATGCGCCGACTCCTTTCCACCCCTTGACCGGCCGGGCCGCCCGGCGCATCCGCGAGGGGCGGCGCTGGGGGCCGAGGACGGCCGCCTGCCGCACGATCGGCCAATGGATGCTGCTAGCACACAGGGCCGGTTGCCGGTGGCCCCGCCCTGCTCATAAGGACTTTGCAGTTAGAACGGCGGCAGCGAGAGGTTATCACGGCGGGGCCGGGACCAGTCCGGGCGCAGGGGGGCTAGCCGGTTACCTGGCAGCGGCAATAGATCTCATGCGTGCCGACCTGCTCGACCCAATCGTCTTCCCGCCGGCAGTTGGGACAGACCGGCCCCGCCGGCGCCCAGCGATACAGCCGGATGCCAACAGGGCTCAGTATTCTGTCCATATCGTCGATCAGGTCCTGGGCGGCCGTCGCCCTGGCATGGGCCAATTGGGCCGCAAGCATGGCTTGCTGCAGGTTCATGAAGCGATCCTTTCCCGCAACGCCGGCGGACGCTGCGCTTCCAGCCAGGGCACCATGTAGTCCGGCAGCCGGGGCGGCCGCCGGGGCCTGGCTTAGTTATTCGAAGACATCCGCCGGACGGGATTCAGCCGCCCGGCCCGCCCCAGCGCTGGTCTTCGGCCAGCAGATGGAACGGGTCATCGTCGTCGGCGTCGGCCGGCATGGCGAGCAGGCCCGGCGCGCGCCCCCGCCGTACGGGTTGCTCTTCCTGCGCCGGGTGGGCCAGTATCGCCTCCACCAGCCGTTGTAGATACGGGGCGACCTGGTCCGCGCCGCCCGCCCAGGCCGCCAATGCCGCGTATGTATCGTCCGCCAGGGTCAGGATCACTTCTTTTGCCATAGCGCACCTCCTGGCGCTATCATAGCACACTCCATCCCCGGCGGCGCGCTTTCCTTTGTCCCGTAACCTGCCCGTCATCCGCGCTATTCAGGTAAGCAGACGAAGCGGGGCAGCAGCGACCGGGCGCGTCCGGCGCCGCGGGTCGGCAGCCGGCCCCATCCGCCGCGGCCACTCATGGAGGATACGACCATGTCCCAGCCTAACCAGTACGTGCTGCACGGCGAGCATACGCAGATCACCTATTCGAGCACCGGCTTCGCCGGCAAACCCCAACTCCACTACCAGGATCGGCAACACAACGTCACCGCCGGCGGGCCGGATATTCGCACAGAGGAAACCGAGATCGGCACCCAGGTCACCATCGTCGTCGAGGTGACGGCGATCCACAATCGCCGCCTCACCCTGCTGATCCCGGCGATTAACCTGCGTGGGGAAGAGACGGAAGCAGCGCTGCAAACCGTCGCCATTCTCACCACCACGCAAACCGAGACCGTGGCCCCGGTGCGCCAGAGCTATCACGCCCTGACACTCCGCGGCACCGCCCGGCAGGTCGAATTCTAACCCGGCCTGCCGGGCAGCCGAACAAGTGCCCTCTACCTTCCAGACGGCGGCGGCGGGGCATTGGTCACCGCCTGCCGGGCTCATCATCCTGTCCAGACGGCATCCGCGGGCATTTGTCACACCGATCCCGCCCGACGAGTGGTCAGTGGTCGGTGGTCAGTAGAAGGCTTGTCACTCTGAGCGCAGCGAAGAGTCTCGTCCCCGAAGGGCGCACGGGCCGGTTTGAAACCGGCCCCTACAGTGAGCACGAGGTAACCCCTGCCCTTGTCACTCGGAGTGCAGCGAAGAGTCTTGGCGCCGGAGGCAGAGGCTTGTCACGCTGAACGCAGCGAAGAGTCTCGTCCCCGAAGGGCGCACGGGCCGGTTTGAAACCGGCCCCTACAGTGAGCGCGAGGTAACCCCTGCCCTTGTCACTTTGAGAGCAGGGAAGCCGGAGAGGGGTTAGCTTACCAGGGGGAGGCCGACGACCGGACCGGGGTGCAGCGGCTCACGGAAAAGTGCGGGCCAGCCATTCTTGCGGTTCCACGTACGTCCCGGCCACATGCACTTCCCAGTGCAGATGCGGCCCGGTGGCGTTGCCGGTGCTGCCCACCAGTCCCAGCACATCCCCTGTCTCAACCATCTGCCCGACCTGCACGCGGAAGGCCGACAGGTGCGCGTAGAGGGTGAACACGCCCGCGCCGTGGTCGAGCACGACGGCATTGCCGCGGAACTCCATGGCCTGGGCCAGCACCACGCGGCCCGGCGCCGGGGCATGGATCGGCGTCCCCGCCTCGGCGGCGAAGTCCACGCCGCCATGCACCACATAGGGCGGCTCGTCGTTATACGCCCGCCCCGCGCCAAAGGGCGAGGTCACGCGCAGCGGTCCCTCCAGCGGCGGCGCGAAGCGGCCGGTCCAACGCGGGCCGCCGTTACGCTCCGCGAAGATCGGCGTGAGGATGTCGCGCTCGGTGTCCCGCGCGCTCGGCGGCGGGCGCGGCCCATTG
>CBJNAR010000271.1:0-5696 GCA_966434075.1 uncultured bacterium | reverse complement strand
ATGCCCGTGGCGGAGATTCAGTTCCGCAAATACGCCGACCCGGCGCACGAGCAGATCCATGACGCGGGCACGCTGCGCTGGCGCACGCACGGTCGCTTCGGCGGGCCGATTGTGCTGCGCATCCCCGTGGGCTACCAGCTCATGGGCGGCGACCCCTGGCACGCCGTCTGCGGCGAGGCCGTGTTCGCGCACCTGCCCGGCTGGCAGATTGCCTACCCGTCTACCGTGCCCGACGCCGTGGGCCTGTTGCGTACGGCGCTGCGCGGCGACAACCCGGTCATGTTCCTCGAACACCGGCTGCTTTACCGCCTGCGCGAAGCCAACGCGCCCTATCCCGGCTCCGACTACCAGTTGCTCTTCGGGCGCGCCCGCCGTGTCCGCGCAGGTCGCCACGCGCTCATCCTCACCTGGGGCGAGCCGGTTTACCGGGCGCTCGAAGCCGCCGGCATCCTGGCGGCCAAAGGCGTCGAGACCGAGATCCTTGACCTACGCACACTCGTACCCTGGGACGAGGAGGCCGTGTTCGAGGCGGTGCGCCGCATCGGCAAGGTGCTGATCGTCCACGAGGACAACCTGACCTGCGGCTTCGGCGCCGAACTCGCCGCGCAGATCAGCCGCCACGCCTTCAACTACCTGGACGGCCCGATCTACCGGGTCGCCATGGCCGACGTGCCCTCGCCCTCGCATAAGCACCTGTTCGACGCCATCATGCCGACCACGCAGCGCGTCCTCGCCGCGCTCGAAGAACTGGTGGCCTGGTAACCGGATCTCCTGGATACATGCGTAAGGGCCGGGGAGTCCTCTCCCCGGCCCTTGCTGTTTGCGGCGGTGATGCTGATGGGCGGCAGAGCCGGTTTGAAACCGGCCCCTACACCGCCAGATTGCCGTAGCCGATATAGGGCTTCCAGCATCAGTCGGACAAAAAACAACGTTAAGAAACGAGCGGCTGTCGTAATCCGACGCTCCGGGGGGAGGGCGGTGGGTGCTTATAGGGTCGCGCTGATGTCGGCGTGGATCCGACGTAAGGCGTCAATGTGTTCTTGCGGCGAGCGGCAGCCCACGCCGAGCGTGCTGGCGTAGAGGTGGGTGGCGCCCAAGGTTTGCCAACTCGCCGCCTGGGCCGCCCGACTGTCGGGCGTCTCATGCGGGGAGCCGAGGTAGGCTTCGATGCCGAAGGTTTGGGGCGCGCGCCCGGCCTCCTGTAGATAGGCGCGCAACTGTTCGACCCGCGCGCGGGTTTCATCATTGGGCGGCGCCAAGGGCATCCAACCATCGCCCCAGCGTGCCGCGCGCCGCAGCGCCGCCGCGGACATGCCGCCGATCCACAGGGGAATGGGGCGCTGCACCGGCAGCGGGTTGATCCCCGCCGCCTCAATGTGGTGCCAGCGGCCGTGGAAGGTGACGACCGGCTGGGTCCATAGCGCCCGCAGCACGGCGATTTGCTCGTCCATCCGGGCCCCTCGCGTGGGGAAATCCGCCTGCAAGCCCTGATACTCCTTGGAACTCCAGCCCACGCCGGCACCGAGCCGCAGCCGGCCGCTGCTCAGGACATCGATCTCGGCGGCCTGCTTGGCGACGAGCGCGGTCGGGCGTTGCGGCAGAATGAGCACGCTCGTCACCAGTTCGAGCCGCCGCGTCACGCCCGCGAGATAGCCAAACAAGACGAACGGCTCATGGATGGGGAGGTCACTCATGGATCCCTGCGCCGCATCAGGGCGAGGGATGGTGCTGATCCCCAACACGTGTTCAAAGATCACGAGGTGATCGAAGCCAAGGTCCTCGACGGCTTGGACGTAATCCCGGATCGCCGCCGGATCGCTGCCGATCTCCCACTGCGGGAATAAAGCGCCGAGGTGCATACGGTTTCCCCTTTCTGTCGGGAGGAGTGCAGGGCCCGCGCGCTACCCCCGGTTGCGACGGAGTACGCCCCGCGCCTTTATGTGCTGACCGCCGTAAGAGTGTAGGCCCCCGGCGCACTCCTGCGTCGTTAGCGTGTCCCGTTCCCCAAAGATGCACGGAACCCGCCTAGATCGCCGCCAGGCGCTCGAAGAGGCGGCCCCAGTAGCGCAGGGTGGTGCGGTAGTCGTCCAGGCGGATCGACTCGTTGGGCGAGTGGATGGCCGACCCGGCGTTGCCCGGCCCGCAGACCATCGCCGTGGGGATGCCCAGGTCGCCGCCGATCAGCGAGAAGGGGCCGCTGCCGCCGGTCATCGGCTGGACCACCGCGCCGCCCGGCACCAGTTCTTCCCACACCGCGATGGCGTTCCGCACGAACGGGCTGTCCACCGGCGTCTTGCCGACCTCCAGCCCGCCCAGGCGCACCACCTCCACGTCGGTGAAGCCGCGCCGGTCCAGGTGGGCCCGTAGCAGGGCATACATGTTGTCGGGCGTCTGGTTGGGCACCAGGCGGAAGTCCATCTTGACCACGGCCTTGCTCGGCACGATGGTCTTGGCGCCGGGGCCGCCGTAGCCGCTGGTGAACCCGGCGATGTTGGCCGTGGGCTGGAACATGCGCGCGAGCAGCACGTCGCGCCCGCGCACGCCGCGCTGCCAGTGGTCCACGCCGTACAGCTTCGCCAGGTCGGCCTCGTCGAAGGGCATGGCCTCGGCGGCGGCCAGGTCGGCGGCGCTCGGCGGCGCGACCACCTCGTCCAATCCGTCGAGGGTGATGTTGTCGTTCTGGTCTTTGATCGTCGCCAGGGCCTGGACCAGCCGCCAGGCCGGGTTGGGCACGATGCCGCCGTTGCTCGAATGCACGTCGTGATTGGGGCCGGTGGCGTGCAACTCGACATAAAGCATGCCCTTCATGCCGCAGACGACGGTCGGCGTGTCTTGCTCGTCGCGCCCGCCGCCCTCCCAGGCGCAGAAGTCGGCGCGCAGCTTATCGGCGTGCGCGCGGACCACCGGGGCCAGGTGCGGGCTGCCGATCTCCTCCTCGCCCTCGATCAGCCAGCGCAAGCGCAGCGGCAGCGGCCCGGCGGTGGCCTGGTAGGCGCGGATGGCCTGCACGCGGGCCAGCAGGTCGCCCTTGTCGTCGGCCACGCCGCGGGCGTAGAACTTGCCGTCGCGGATGGCCCCGGCGTAGGGCGGGCTTTCCCACAGTTCCAGCGGCTCCGGCGGCTGCACGTCGTAGTGGTTGTACATGAGCAGGGTGCGCGCCCCGGCGCCCAGTTCGCCCAGGATCACCGGCGACCCGTCTTCGACGGGCACGAACTCGACCTGCCCGCCCAGGCCCTCGATCTTCTCGCGCACCATGGCGCCGCTCTCGGCCAGCCCGATCTTCTGCCCGGCCAGGGCCGGCTGCGCGCAAAACGTGCGCAACTCGTTGACAAACTCGTCAAAATGATCCTCGATATAGGCGTCATACGCCTGGAACTCGCCGGCCATAGGTCCTCCTGGTTACGGGATGATAGGTGATGGGGTGCCCGCCGCAGACAGCGCCCGCGCCGGGATGCGGGCAGTATACCGCCGCGTGGCGCGGGGTGTCAACATGCGGTGGGCGCGATAGCGAGATCGCTCGGCCCGGCAACGGGCGGGCTAGCACAACGAAGCCCGCCTGCGCGGGCTGGGGTAGGGGAAAGAGAGGCCGCGCAGGCGGCCTTTGTAAACGTAGCCGGAGGCTTGGGCCTCCGGGCGCGCCGCCCCGCCGGGTGGTCAAGATCCGCAGGCGGGCTGGGCCAAGAGAGAGGCCGCGCAGGCGGCCTTCGTAAAGGTAGCCGGAGGCTTGAGCCTCCGGGCACTCCGGCTAGCTCGGGCGGCCCACGGGTGCCGATTTGTCCGGGATCAAACCGCGGTCGCGCAACTCGGTGATCTTGGCGCGCAATAGCGCGCCGCCCGGCTCTACGAAGACGCTGCCGTCCGGGAAGAAGATGGTCGGCACGCTGCGGTAGCCCCGGTTGGTCCGCTTGACCAGTTCCTCGCCCTCCCGGTTGGCGTCGATGTCGATGAAATGGAAGTGGACCCCTTCATACTCCAGCATCCGTTGCGCGCGGAGCGAGTCGGGGCACCACGTGGTCCCATACACGGTGATGGACGGTGCGCTCTGCTGCATGGGTGAACCCTCCTTGCCTGTGCCAGGCTTCAGGAGGATCTAAGCAGAAATAGTGCCACATAGTTCATCCTTAATGCGACAATAGGAATGACATGATATTTGATGGTATATTTATCATACCGGTTGCGAACCGGCGTACATCATACGCTGTCGAGCAACTCCTTGAGGCGACCCAGCATGGCGATGTGCGCGGCGGGGGACTCCAGCCCGGCACCCATCGTGTTGACGCCGATGTGCGTGGCGCCGATATCCTGCCAGGCGCGCGCCATGGGGACCAGGTCGTCCAGGTTATGCCCGTTGTAGCTGAAGCGGGCTTCGATGCCGATGGTCGCCGGGTCGCGGCCCAGGGCGCGGGCGGCGGCGTGTAACTTCTCGACCGCGGCGCGGCCTTCGGGTTCCGGGCGCATCTGCGGGAACCAGCCGTCGCCCAGCGCGGCCACCCGCTGCAACACCACGTCGGCGGTGCCGCCGATCCAGATGGGGATCATGCGGCGCAGGGGCAGCGGGTTGAGGCCGGCCTCGCGGACCTGGTCCCAGCGCCCCTCGAACGTGACCAGTTCCTGGCTGAACAATTGGCGCAAGAGCCGGATCTGTTCCTCGATCCGCTTGCCGCGCGTGTGGAAATCCTGGCCCAGGGCTTCGTATTCCACCTGGTTCCAGCCGATGCCCACGCCCAGGCGCACGCGGCCTCCGCTGAGCACGTCCACCTCGGTGGCCTGCTTCGCCACCAGCGCCGTCTGCCGCTGCGGCAGGACGATCACGCCGGTGGTGAACTGGATGCGCCGGGTGAAGCCGGCCATGTAGCCGAAGAGCACAAACGGCTCGTGAAATGCGTCCTTGTCGGTGTAGCGGTTCCAGCCGGGGCGGTTGGCCGTGCCCGCGCCCAGCACATGGTCATAGGCCAGGATGTGGTTATAGCCCAGGCCCTCGGCCGTCTGGGCATAGTCGCGGATCACCAGGGGATCGTTGCCGATCTCCAACTGCGGGAAAATCGCGCCTGCCAGCATTATGTATCCTCCTCTGCCGGTTGCCGGGGCGTGTAGACGTCGCGCAGGCGCCCCGTGCCGGCCCGTACCTCGCGCCAATGGGCCACATCAAACTCCAGGTGGATCAGGCCCGCGGTTGGGAGCTCGCGAATCGGCGTATCGGCTTCGACCAGCAGACCGCCCAGGCGCTCGAAGCCGGGATTGTGCCCGACCAGCACGACCGCGCCGGCGGCGTCGGGTAAGCCCTGCACGATCTCGACCAGGGTGTCCTCATCGGCGCCGTACAGCCGGGGCTCGGCCTGCACTATGCCGGGAAAGCCGATGGTCTCGGCCACGATGGCCGCCGTCTGGGCGGCGCGGCGGGCATCCGACGTGAGGATGCTGTCGGGCATGCCCGCGTGGGCGGTCAGGTGGTGGGCCACCCGCGCCACGTCGCGCTCGCCGCGCGAGGTGAGCGCGCGGTCCCGGTCGCCGCCGGGCGCATGTTCCTCGGCTTTGCCATGGCGAAAGATCAGCAACGTTTTCATGCCTGCCCCCCGTATCGCGCTCGAAGTGCGCCGGCGCCCATTCGCGCCGGGGCCATGCGCCTTATTACAACGATGGGCCGGGGCGGCGCGTGCTGCCGGCGGGCCAACCTCTCCCCCGGCCCCTCTCCGCCG
>CBJNAR010000270.1:0-5709 GCA_966434075.1 uncultured bacterium | reverse complement strand
GGCCGTGGTGGCCGTGTCGCCGGCCAGGGCCAGGCGCACGTTTTCGCCGGCCAGTTTCTCGCCATAGAGTGGGTCGCCCGGCAGGCTGGCGGCAGCGACCGGCCAGGAGAGGCCAAAGCCGGTCAGCAGCAGGAGGATCACGGCGGCGGCCACCTGCCAGGGCCGGGCCACAAGCTGCACCGGGCGGCGCGCGGCCGGCGCGACGGCGACCAGGCGGCGACCGTTGAGACTGACGACGGGCTCGGTAGGCGCGACGCCGTTGCGGGAAGGGGCGGAGGGCCCGGCGGGCGTGTCGTGCGTGGCGGCGAGCACCCGCTGCCGGATCGCGGCGCGCGCCTGCGGGCGCGGTTCCGCGTGCGTCACCGTGCGCTGCATATTCACGCTCAGCCGCAACAGAGGTTCTAGTTCGGCGCGATACTGCGGATACCGCCGCAGGCACGCTTCCAGCCCCTCGTGCTCCAACCGGCGCATACAGTCGTCTAGAGCATCCTCGATTGACAGATCCATCGATTGGTCCTTGGGCACGCCGCTCTGCGCTACGTGCCGGGCACCCGCGCGGGCGATGTCACCGGCTGCGCCGAACCCGGTCGCCCCGCGATTACGGCGAATCGCCGGCGGGCGGATCGGCCGCCATTTTCCCGCGACGCGGGCCGAGGCGGGTGGGTGGTGCGCCTTCATCCACCCGCAATTCCTGCAACCATTTATGCAAATTCTGCAAGGCGCTATACTGAAGCGCCTTGACGGCGCCTTCGGTGCGGCCCAACAACCGGCCCACCTCGGCGTTGCTCAGGCCGCCGCCGAACTTCAGGGCAATCACTTGCGCCTGCAACTCGGTCAAGCGGCCCAACGCGATACGCAGATGTCCCCGCATATCGGCGGCTTCCGCCAGCGCATGGGGATCATCGCTGTCCGCGATCAGAAATCCGGCCAGGGGGTCGATATCCACCTGCGGCCGGCGACTGCGCTGGCGCAAGGTATCGACAACCTGATTATGGGCGATCCGGTAGAGCCAGGGGGCGAAGCTTGATCCTTGCCACTGGAAGGAGGTCATCGACTCGATCATACGCAGGAAGACCGCCTCGGCGATGTCTTCGGCTTCTTCAGGGCTGCCGACTTTAAACAACACATAGCGATAAATACGGTCGAAATATCGATCGTATATCCACCCGATGGCAGTCGAGTCACCTTGACGCGCCCGGTCGACCCACAGGCGTTCGTCATCTTGCTGCACGGCGCGTCCCTTCTCCGCGTAGCCTCTGGCTGTTATAACGCATTGGGAGCGTGAAAGATAGGGCCAGGCTCAGCGACACATTGTTTTCTACCACGTATCGTTATACCATAAGTCGCAGGCAGGTGCCGGAGAGCCGGCCCGCCGCCTGCGGGAAGGATGGGCATGGAATTACTCAATCTCGCCGAATATGAGGCCGCTGCGCGCAACATCCTGCCGCAAATGGCCTTCGACTATATTGACGGCGGCGCCGACGACGAAGTCACATTGCATGAAAACCGGGCCGCCTTTGCCCGCCTGCGGCTGCGCCCGCGCATCCTGGCGGGCGTGGGCACGCGCGACCTGCGGACCACGCTCCTGGGGCAGCCCGTCAGCTTCCCGGTGCTCGTCGCGCCGATGGCCTTCCACCAGCTTGTCTGCCCCGACGGCGAACTCGCCACGGCCCGCGCCGCGGGCGCCGCCGGCACGATCATGTGCGTCAGCACTGCCGCGAACTACAGCCTGGAGGATGTGGCGGCGGCGGCGACCGGGCCGCTCTGGTTCCAGCTCTATTGCTACAAGGACCGCGAGTTGACGCGCCACCTCGTGGACCGGGCGCGGGCCGCCGGCTATCGCGCGCTGGTGCTCACCGCCGACACGCCGATGGTGGGCCGCCGCGAGCGCGACATCCGCAACCGCTTCACCCTGCCGCCCGGCACGGGCTGGAAAAACGTCGAAGCCTATGGCAAACGCGATCTACCACAGGATGTCGAAGGCTCGGGACTGGCGGCCTACGTGGCCGGCCAGCAGGACAGCAATCTCACCTGGGCCGACGTGGATTGGTTGGTGGGCATCAGCCGGTTGCCGGTGCTGGTGAAGGGTGTGCTCTGCGCGGCGGATGCGCGCCTGGCCGCCGAACACGGCGCGGCGGGCGTGATCGTCTCCAATCACGGCGGGCGGCAGTTGGATACGGCCCTCGCCACCATCGACGCCCTGCCGGAGATCGCGGCGGCAGCCGCCGAAACCGGCCTGACGGTGTTGCTCGACGGCGGCGTGCGGCGCGGCGCCGACGTGCTCAAGGCGCTGGCCCTGGGCGCCCAGGCGGTGCTGCTGGGGCGCCCGGTGCTCTGGGGGTTGGCCGTGGGTGGCGAGGCGGGAGCGCGGGCGGTGCTCGACGCCCTGCGCGCCGAGTTCGATTTGGCGCTGGCCCTCGCCGGGTGCCGGTCCCTGGCCGACCTGGACACGGACCTGGTGGTGCGGCCATGAGCACGCAGCGCCTGCCGCCCGGCCCCGGCTATCCCGTGCCGGTGGAACATCCCACGCAGCCACTGGGGCCGCTGCGCCGCTACACGCGCCGGCGCTACATGCTGTTCCACCTGGGCTTCACCCTGCGCCTGGTTGGGCGCTGCCTGGCCGATCCCCAGGTGGCCGCCGGGCGCAAGCTCATCTTCCTCGGCGTCCTCGGCGTTCTGATGCTGGCCCTGCTGGTGCCGGAGACCGGCGCCGACCTGATCGGCCTGTTCGTTCCCATCTTCGACCTGTTCGGGATCCCGTTCGAGGGCGTGGTGGATTGGGGCTTCTTCGTCTTCGCGCTCGGCTGGCTCATCGGCATCTTCCCCGCAGAGGTCTTGCGTCGGCACATCGCGGAACTCCAGGGCCGCGGGTGGCCCGCCCCGCCCGCTCCCCCGCCGCCCCCGCAACTCCCGCCGCCGCGCCGGTAGCCCCGCCCGCCGGGCGGGCCGTTGCCTTGACACTCGCCGCGGCTTGGGCGTAGAATCAGGCGGCGGCCGCAACCGGCGGTCCGTCGCAGATCCACACTTGGAAGAGGAGTATCAGCACCCCGATGACCCATGCGCCTGCCTCTAAAGAGGCACCTGCCGGCGATTCGCCCAGTTCACCCTTTGCCCCCCCGACTCCCGATCCCGCGCGTAATCCCATCCCGGCGGGCCGCCGCACGCTCGTGGTGGGCCAGGCGGGCGGCCCCACGCCGGTGATCAATGCCAGCCTGGCCGGAGTGGTTCAGGCCGCCCAGGCCGCCGGCTTCACCCGCATCCTGGGCCTGCGCTACGGCGTGCGCGGCCTGCTCGCCGGCCAGTACGCCGACCTGACCGGCCTGAGCGGCGCGGACCTGGACCGGCTGGCCCGCACGCCGTCGTCGGCGCTCGGCGCCTGCCGGCTCAAGCTGGATGACGCGCAGGTGGAGACGGGGCTGGCCGCATTGCGCGCCCTCGAAGCGGGCGCCTTTGTCTACATCGGCGGCAACGACTCGGCGGACACGGCGCATCGCCTGGCGCGCGCCGCCGCGCAGGCGGACGACCCGCTGCGCGTGCTGGCCGTGCCCAAGACCATGGACAACGACCTGCCGCTCACCGACCACTGCCCCGGCTACGGCAGCGTGGCCCGCTACGTGGCGACCAGCACCCTGGAGACGACGCTCGACACCCGCGCCATGCCCGAAACCTACCCGGTGAAGCTCATGGAGGTCTCCGGGCGCTACGCCGGGTGGATCGCCGCCGCCGCCGCCCTGGCCCGCACCGTGGACCCGACCACCCCGCACCTGATCTATGTGCCGGAGCGCCCGTTCGTCGTGGACCGCTTCCTGGCCGACGTGCGCGCCGTGCTGGCCCGCGAAGGCCACTGCATCGTCGTGCTGAGCGAGAACCTGAACGGCCCCGACGGCCAGCGGCTCGACACCGGCCCCGCCCGGTTCGTGGATCCCTTCGGCCACGCCTACTATCCCGGCCCCGCGGATATGCTCTGCCGGGAATGCTTGCAGCAGGGCATCCGTGCCCGCTACGACAAGCCGGGCACGTTGCAGCGCATGTCGGGCGCGCTCACCTCGCCGGTGGACCGGGCTGAAGCACTGGCCTGCGGCGCCGCCGCCGTGCGGGCCGCCGTGGACGGCCTCACCGACCGCATGGTGGCCCTGGAGCGCCTGCCCGGCGCGACGTACCGCTGCGAGACGGTCCTGGTGCCGCTGAGCGCCATCGCCAACACCGAGCGCTTGCTGCCCGACGAGTTCATCAACGCGGCGGGCAACAACATCACCGATGCCTTCATCGAGTACGCGCTGCCGCTGATCGGCGGGCCGCTGCCCGCCTATTTCCAGTTGCCGCCGGTGCCCGACCTGGGCTGACCGGCTGCCGCGCCGGGCGGTACGGATCCCGGCTCCGATCCTCTCACCCCATATTGTCAAAGGAGACAAGCAATGGACATCAAGACCATCGGCGTCGTGGGTGCCGGGACCATGGGCAACGGCATCGCCCAGGTCTGCGCCCAGGCGGGCTACAGTGTCATCATGAACGACCGCGAAGATGCGTTCGTGCAGCGCGGGCTGAGCAGCATCGGCAAGAGCCTGGGCAAGCTGGCCGAGAAAGGCAAGTTCAGCGCCGAGGAGCGCGACGCCATCTATGGCCGCATCACCCCCAGCACCGCCCTGGAGGACCTGCGCCGCGCCGACCTGGTCGTCGAAGCCGTCTTCGAGAAGCTGGAAGTCAAGCGCGACGTGCTGGCCCGGCTCGACACCATCTGCCGCCCGGAGACGATTCTTGCCAGCAACACCTCGTCGATCTCGATCACCAAGCTGGCCGCCGCCACCAAGCGTCCGGACAAGGTCATCGGCATGCACTTCTTCAACCCCGTGCCGATCATGCAACTGATCGAGATCATCCGCGCCCTGCAAACCAGCCAGGAGACCTTCGACACCATCCGCGAGTTGAGCGTCAAGCTGGGCAAGACGCCCGTAGAGGTGCAGGACTCGCCGGGCTTCGTCACCAACCGCGTGCTCATGCCCCTGCTCAACGAGGCCATGTTCGCCCTGATGGAAGGCGTCGCCTCGGCGGAGGACATCGACACGGCGGTCAAGCTGGGCCTGAACCACCCCATGGGCCCGCTCACCCTGGCCGATTACGTCGGCCTCGACGTGTGCCTCGACGTGATGGAAGTGCTGCACCGCGAACTGGGCGACCCCAAGTTCCGCCCCTGCCCGCTGCTGCGCAAAATGGTCGACGCGGGCTACCTGGGCCGCAAATCGGGCCAGGGGTTCTATACGTACTAACCGCCCCGCGCCGGCGCGCATAAGCAAAAAGCCACCCTACCTAGGGGTGGCTTTTTGTTGTCCTTTGTGGTGCAATATAAGCGCCGTGGCGTGCGGATCGAAACGTGATTAAACGGCGGCAACGATCGGGGAAAAGCGAAATTAACCGAATAGTAAGGTTAGTTTTGCTTGACAAAGCAGACGGACTCTGCTATAATACGCGCGGATAAAACCGCGAAATCCGTGACTGCTTCTCTAAAGCATGAACCGCAGTTATCATATTCACTTGCCGAGGGACAATGATGTCTACGCTGCCTGTCCGACCCGTTACGCGCCGCAACCCGCAGGTATCCGTTTCTCCGAAAATACGTGTTACAAAGCCGCAAATCTTGTTTCTGTTCCTGGGCCTGGCCCTGCTTATTACAGCCGGTGCCGCGACCTCAGCGGGAGCACATAGGGATATTAA
>CBJNAR010000269.1:0-5717 GCA_966434075.1 uncultured bacterium | reverse complement strand
AGCGGTGGCTCGCGGTGAGCCTGGCCGGATTGGGGGCGGTAGCTACGGCAATGGGGCAGCCCGCGCAAGGAGCCGGGCTGTTGGGCGCGGCCCAGGCTCTGCTGGAGGAGCTCGGGGCCGTCCTGGACACCGCCGAGCGCTGCGCTTACGAGCAGGCGGTAACCTCCGCTCAGGTGCACCTGGGCGCTGCGGCGTTCGAGCAGGCGTGGCGAGAGGGGCAGGCGATGAGCACGGAGCAGGCGACGGCCTATGCGCTGGCCAGCGGGCTTAAGCCGGGGACGGATCCGGCCAACAGTCTGGGCTCCCCCTGTTCTCCGGGGCCGGGGGATTCGGATTGATACAACGCTTATCCAAGCACGGGAGCCGAGGGAGATCCCAGTTGGTATCTGCGCCCCGTAGTCTTGGCTTCTTTGCACATGTGCGGCGCCAGGGTGCAGCGGAATTGCGTTCAACTGCCGCCCTGGTTGTAGGAAACTCCGCTAACAACAATGAGTGGTAGACGGAGAAGAACAGTCTGGTGAGCAGGGCCCTGCTGTACTCACGGACGTGCTACCTGATCTGGTCTACGAACCCCTCCCTGACCTCTTGTCAAAACGCTCACGTTGTTCCGACACACCTCACGCGACAGAGGTGTGGAAGCCAAAGAACGAAAAACAAGGCAATTGCAGAGGATGCTCACCTACTTTCTGATACCGAGTGCTATATACCTCCGATTCTGGCACTCTCGCTGGCCCCGCTTTTCATAGGCTGGCCGTGAAATTGCACGCTCGGCCGATTCAGCGCTAAATGTCCGGCAAATTTGTAGGTTAGCTTCGTGCCTGCTCCCCCTCAGCACCTGTTCCAAAAATCGCTCCAGAATCAACGTCCGGACAACGGACGTTTTTCGCCCCCCACGCAGCCTGGACAGCACCCTTATCCTGCTGAGGATTGGGGCGGGTATCCTGTCCATCTGGTGTCTCAATTTTCTGGTAGCCCCGCATCTGGGGCGTTGCTGGAATGGGGTACAGGTTCTATAATGGTTCTATGTCGGCCCCCATTTTAGCCACCAAACTCTATATCCCCTCCCCGCCCCCCAGAGCGGTGCTCCGTCCGCGTCTACTCGAACGGCTCAATACAGGGCGGCACCGCAAATTGACGCTCCTCTCGGCCCCGGCCGGCTTTGGCAAGACTACCCTGCTCAGTACCTGGGTCACCCGTGGTACCCGGCCCGTCGCCTGGCTGTCGCTGGACGCCGGGGATAGCGATCCGAGCCGTTTTCTAGCCCACCTCATCGCGGCCGTACGGATGATTGCACCGCAGATGGGCGTAGGGCTGTTGGACCTGCTCCAAGGGGTGCCGCCTCCGCCGCCCGAATCGCTGCTGACGGCGCTGCTCAATGAAATCACAACCCTCCCGGACCATTTCGTCCTCGTCCTGGATGACTACCATGTGTTGGAGGTCCACGCGCTGGACAAGGTCCTCTCCTTTCTACTCGAGCATCTGCCACCCCAAATGCGGCTGCTAATCGCAAGTCGGGAGGATCCCCACCTCCCCCTGGCCCGGCTCCGCGCCCAAGACCAGTTGACCGAATTGCGGGCGGCGGACTTGCGGTTTGCCCCGACCGAAGCCGCCGCCTTTCTCAACGAGTCCATGAATCTGACCCTTTCGGCCGCTGAGATCGCTGCGCTAGAAACCCGCACGGAAGGCTGGATTGCCGGGCTGCAATTAGCCGCCCTTGCCCTGCAGGGGCAGAAGGATCCCGCGCGTTTTATCCAATCGTTCACCGGCAGCCACCGCTTCGTGCTGGACTATCTGCTGGAAGAGGTGCTCGGGCAGCAGCCGGCCAGCGTCCAGGCTTTCCTGCACCGCACCTCGATTCTCGACCGTCTGTGCGGCCCCCTGTGTGATGCCGTTTTAGAGGACGCATCGGCTGGCGGGCAAGAAACGCTGGAATATCTCGAACGCGCCAACCTCTTCACCGTCCCGCTGGACGACGAGCGGCGCTGGTATCGCTATCATCATCTCTTTGCCGAGCTGCTGCAGCAGCGCTTGCACCAGAGTACCGCCCTATCGTCAAGCGATGCGCCGGGGGATGTACGCGCACTCCACCGGCGGGCCAGCCAATGGTATGAGGACCAGGGCTGGGAGCTGGAAGCCTTTCAGCACGCCGCGGCCGCTCAGGATGTGGAGCGGGCTGCGCGGCTGCTGGCCGGCAGGGGCATGCCCCTGCACTTTCGCGGCGGGCTGATCGCGGTCCTGAACTGGCTGGCGGCTCTGCCCCCAACGGTCCTCGATGCCCAGCCGGCCTTGCGGGTGACCTATGCCGGCGCGTTAACCATGAGCGGCCAACAAATCGGTCGCGTCGCAGAGCTGCTCCACGCGGCGGAAGCGGCTCTCCAAGCCGAGGCGCCCGATGACAGCACCCGCGACCTGATCGGCCAGATTGCGGCCATCCGGGCCATGTTGGCGGTCCCGTCCAACCAGGTGGAAACCATCCTGACCCAGTCGCGCCGCGCCCTGGAGTATCTGCACCCGCTGAATCTGCCGCTCCGCGCCGCGGCCACCTGGACGCTGGGCTATGCCCATCAGCTACAAGGCGACCGGGCCGCGGCCCGTCAGGCCTATACCGCAGTTATAGCCAACAGCCAGGCCTCCGGAAATATCATGGTCGCCATCGCGGCGACCACCTGTCTGGGCCAGATCGAGGAGGCAGAACTGCAGCTCGATCTAGCGGCCGAGAGCTACCGACGCATCCTCCAATGGGTCGGCGATCCGCCGTGGACGGCGGGCAGCGAGGCGTATCTGGGCCTGGCCCGCATCTACTACCAATGGAACGACCTGGCGGCGGCCGAACAACACGGGCAACGGAGCTTCCAACTGGCGCAGCAGATGGAAAACGTTGACACCCCCGTGGCCTGCGGGGTGTTGCTCGCCCGCTTGAAACTTGTGCAGGGTGATGTCGCCGGCGCCACCGCGCTATTGGCGCAGGCCGCGCGATTCGTGCGGCAGCAGCACTTCGCGCAGTGGATGCCGGAGGTCGTGGCCGTTCATGTGCTGACCTTGCTGCACCAGGGCCAATTGGAGGCGGCGGCGCAGCTGGCGCAGACCCACGCGCTCCCCCTCAGCCAGGCCCGAGTCTACCTGGCCCAGGGGGACCCAGCCGGGGCGCTGGGGGTCCTGGAGCCATTACGACAAGAGGCAGAGGCCCGAGGGGGGGCCGATGAACGGCTCAAGGTGCTGGTGCTAGAGGCGGTCGCGCTCCGCGCGCAGGGCGACCGGGAGAAGGCGGTGCAGCGGCTAGGGGAGGCGCTGAGGCTGGCCGAACCGGGCGGCCTCATCCGCACCTTTGTCGACGAAGGGTTCCCCATACTGGCGCTGCTGCGCGAGACTGCGGCACGCCAAAGCGCCCCGCCCTATGTGCGGCAAATACTGGCCGCCTTCGGGGGGGCGGAAGGTCGCCCGTCCAGCACCCAGCGGCTACCCGAGCCCCTGAGTGAACGGGAACAGGAAGTGTTGCGGTTGCTCGCCACCGCATTGACCGGCCCAGAGGTAGCCCGTGAACTCACCGTGTCGCTCAACACGCTGCGAACGCACACCAAAAACATTTACACCAAGCTTGGCGTGAACAACCGTGAGGCGGCCGTTCGCCGGGCGCAAGAACTCGATTTGCTATAGCGCATAGGCAACCTCGAACGCGCGCCCGGGCCGGTGGGGCGAACACTGGCCCGGGCCTTTGCTTGCCCTCCCCACATCCCCTTGGATAAATCACCACATCAATCACCACGTCAATCACCACAGTGGTGATGCCGCCTCACCAGGTTCACGGGTATCCTGGAGGGGAAGTGAAGAAACAAGGCAACCACCCGGAGAGTCAACCAGGTGAGGAAAAGGCCCGAGGTGCAGAATGAGTGCAAGGTACGGATCAACCGCGTATCAGGACGAACCGGCCCTTTATGAAATTCGCCTCAAAGGACATCTTGCGGCCGGGTGGGCCGCTTGGTTTGGGGACCTGACCCTGACGTTAGAAGACGACGGCACGACGCTCTTGACCGGTTCGGTGGTCGATCAAGCCGCGTTGCATGGCTTGCTCAGAAAGGTGCGCGACCTGGGCATGCCGTTAATCTCGGTCATCCGCAGCGCATCAGGGCAGGCTGCGGCCGCAGACGGCCCGCACTGAACCGCGGTGCGGGGCTTAGTGCAACAGCGGAGAAAGGAGACATGCCCGTGATCGATTTCTAGCCGCTGGCCGCCACGCGCAACAGGACGGGCGGTGGTTCCACGCAGTTTCCACTGCAGGCAAGCTGTAAATACGGGGAAATAGTCAACAAGGAGAAAAACGATGACTGCCAACACGAACGCGGTCCAGAGGACCGCAAGAACGGCCGGGTTCCTGCATCTATTGCTGATCCCCCTGAGTGTGGTGGGCGTACTGTATGTGCCGGCGGCCCTTATTGGACCCAACGATGGGGCGGCAGTGGCCGGCAAGATCTTGGCGAATGAGGGGCTCTTCCGTCTCACGATCGTCAGCGCGTTACTCGTCCAGTTGGTGAATCTGGCGGTGGTTTTGCTGTTGTACCAGCTGCTCCAGCCCGTGAGCAAGCAGGCAGCGCGGCTGATGGTGGCCTTCCTCGTACTCGGGATCCCCATCGCCATGCTCAACGAGCTGAACCACGCAGCGGTCCTGCTGCTCGCGAAGAGCGCCGATCCAGCGCCGGCTCTGGTGACGCTCTTTCTTAACCTGCACAAGTCGGGAATTCTCACCGCCCAGATCTTCTGGGGCCTCTGGCTATTCCCCATGGGGTATCTCGTATTCACGTCGCACTACATTCCCAGAGTCCTGGGTGTCCTGCTAGTCATCGCCGGTATAGGATACATGGCCGATTCCGCCGCCTTCTTCCTCTATCCCGACCTGCATGTGACCGTGAGCCAGTTTACGTTTATCGGGGAAGCGCTATTGCCCCTGTGGCTCGTGAGTAAAGGGGTCAACGTCGAACAGTGGGAAAAGCGCGCGCATGCCGCTCCCTCACAAGAGCGGGATGGCCGAGACTTCCGAGCACCGGAACCAGTATGGGCGAAATGATCAGGGTGTCGGCGCAGTGGCAATGATAACAGCGCCCAACGAGTTTGCTCAACCAGCAGAATGCTAAACCGCGCGGTTTAGCATTCTTTGTCTTCGTTGCAAAAAGCCCACTTGTCAGCGGCCGCTGAAAGGGGTAGGATGGGTATCACTCCCAAGCTAGGCTTTGGCCTACTCGCTTTGCAATTCGCGGACTGACGCGGGACATGCAGAACCGGTCCCCCGCGTGGATGCTGTGACCACCAGGGGAAGTAGCGGGGGATGTGGTCCAGCGTAATCCAGAATGTGCTGCTGCTGGCGTCCGCTCGTCACCGCAACCCAGTTACCGTCTTTGAACGGGACAAGACCGGGAGCCGAAAACATCCGTCAAGAAAGGTCGGAACCCAGCCTGTCCGGCAGTTGATCGATGTCTACCGTTGTTTTAGCGACTAAGCTCTATATCCCGCCGCCGCCGCCGACTGCAGTGCTCCGGGGCCGCCTGATCGCGCAGCTAAACGCGGGGCTGCACCGCAAACTGACCCTTATCTCGGCCCCCCCCGGTTTTGGCAAGACGACGCTGCTGGGCGCCTGGGTGGCCGGCCTGGATCGAAAGGTGGCCTGGGTGTCGCTGGACGCCGGGGATAGCGACGCGCCCGGTTTTCTGACCTACCTGGGGGCGGGT
>CBJNAR010000268.1:0-5727 GCA_966434075.1 uncultured bacterium | reverse complement strand
CCGAATGCGTGGTGCTGGACAGCGATGTTCTTTGGGATGCACGCTTCAATACCCCGGAGGACAACTACCGCGCCTACCGCGCCCTCTGGCTCACCCTGGCGCGCGACATCGGCCAGAACGGGCGCCCGGTGGTGCTGTTCGGCAGCGCCGTGCCGGAGCAGTTTGAGGGCCTACCCGCTCGCCGCTACTTCTCGGCCATCCACTACCTGGCACTCGTCTGCGAGGATACGGTGCTTGTTGAGCGCCTACAAAGCCGCCCGGCCTGGCGCGAGGCCGGCAAGCCGGAGTTCATCGCCGCCATGCTGGCTTTCAACCGCTGGTTCTACGAACACGCCGGCACGGCGCAGCCCCCGATCACCCTCCACGACACCGGCCATAGCTCCCTGGCCGCCACCACCGCCTATATCGCCGCCTGGATTCGCGGGCGCCTCGCCGCGCCGCCCGCCGGCCCATAAAACTAAATGGCGGTGGTCCCGCAGGACCGCCGCCATTGATACACTCGGATTTATCGCTTTCGGCGCTTTTAGTAGCCCGTCGGGCTCGCGTCAGTGGTAACACTGCTGCGCGAGCCGGCCATATCGGTCAGCTTCGTGACGTTCAGCGCCTGCAGGCCCTTCGGACCGGTTTGCAGGTCGAATTCGACCTCCTGCCCCTCCGTCAGGGTCTTGAATCCCTCCCCGTTGATGGCGGAGTAGTGCACAAACACGTCTTCGCCGGTGGGGCTGGTGATAAAACCATAGCCTTTGCTGTCGTTGAACCACTTAACGACACCATGGGCCCGCTCCATGTGGAACCTCCAGTTGAGATGCGGTGAAAGTTGCCGCGCAAGCTCCTCCCTCCCGCTACCGGGGGATTGCGCAAGCACAGCAACCAGTTGCTACGGAAGTGGGGTTTGCCGAATTGGGGATATAGCGAGGAGAATTGTCTCACTACAATGCATAACCAGGACCGACAACTCCGACTTCTACTTTTAATAGTACCAGACGCCGCCGCCGGATGTCAAGGAAAACGGCGCGGTTTTTGTATGATTTTCGGCTGAATGTTGCTAAATAAACTAACGCCCAGCGCCGGGTAAGGGGACTATTCGTGGCGCAGAGCCACCAGCGGATCGAGCCGGGCCGCCCGCGCCGCCGGGTAGAGGCCGGCCAGCAGTCCGATGAGGGTGGCGAAGGCCAGCGCCCCGGCCACCAGTTCGGGCGTCAGGATGAAGAACGGCGCCGTGATAGTCACGTCCAGGCTGGCGATGTACTGGTGGATGATCCAGTCGAGCACCCGGCTCAACGCCCAGCCGCCGATGACGCCGCAGATGCCGCCGAGCAGGCCGATGGCGCCCGCTTCCACGATGAACATCTTCAGCACGTCGCCGTTCGAGGCACCCAGCGCCTTGAGCACGCCGATCTCGCGCGTGCGCTCGAAGATCGCCATGATCATCGTGTTGGCGATGCCGATCGAGGCCACGATCAGGGCCAGCACGCCGATGGAGCCGAGCATGGTCTGCACGATGAGGAAGATGCGGTTGACCTGGTCGAGCAGCACCTGCAACGTGGCGGCGCGGAACCCGCGATCGCCCACCAGCTTCGAGACCTGCGTGGCATCGCTGAGCGAGGCGGTGTGGATCGCCACGTCGGAATAGCCCTCGGTTTCCAGGATGTCCGGGGCGTTGAACCACCACTTCTTGATGTCGAGGATATCCGCCGTGCCGATCTGCCCGCCGCGAAACGCGGTGTTGACGCCGGCGATGGTGAGTGGGAAGTCGGCCTTCTCGCCGCGGGGCGCTTCGACGTGCAGCGTCACCTGCCGGCCCACGAGTGCCGCCTGCCGGGCATCGGTGAAGCCCTGCCCTTGCAGATAGCGCCGGCTCAAGACCAGCCCGCGGCTGTCGGCGCCTGTGGGCAGGTCGTGCCCGGCGGTGATCTCCACTGGCTGGAGGAACGTGTTGGCGCCCGTGGCCGGCTGGACCAGCACGAAAGGCCGGTCCTTGCCCTCCAGCGTCAGCGTGAGGATGAGGCCGTCGGGCAGATCGAGGTGCGGATCGACCGATTTCACGCCGGGCAGCGCCGCGAACGCCGCGAGGTCCGCCGGGCGGATGGGTTTATCGGGGCGCACGCGCGCGTAGGGGTTGAACGCGCCCTGCGGGCTGCTCTCGACCACCGGCGACACGAACACCGTCTCCAGGCCCCACTGCTTGATGATGTCGGTGATCTGCGTCTGCATGCCGATACCCAGCGAGACCATCGTGACTACCGTCAGGATGCCGACCCAGACGCCAATCGAGGTCAGCACGGTGCGCACTTTGCGCCGGCCCAGGTTGCTCAGTCCGGTGCTCAAAACATCGGCAAATCTCATAGTTCGCTCGCTTCCGGGGTCTCGATCTTGACCACCCGCCCGTCGCTCAGGTGGACGATGCGGTCGGCGTAAGCGCCCACACGCGGGTCGTGGGTCACGACGACGAGGGTCTGCCCGCCCTGGTTCAGGTCGCGCAGCAGTTCCATCACATCGGCGCCGGTGGCGCTGTCCAGATTGCCCGTCGGCTCGTCGGCCAGCAAGATGCGCGGCTGGTTCGCCAGGGCGCGGGCGATGGCGACACGCTGCTGCTCGCCGCCCGATAGCTGGCTGGGGTGGTGCCCGGCGCGCGCCGCCAGGCCCACCTGGGCCAGCAGCGCCCTGGCCCGGTCGCGGCGCGGCCCCGGCGCCTGCCCGCTCAGCATCATCGGCACTTCGACGTTTTCCAGAGCCGTCCGGTGGGCCAGCAGGTGGAAACTCTGGAAGATGAAGCCGATGCGATGGCGGCGGTATTCCACCAGGTCGCGCTTGCGCGCCCGGCCCAGGTTCACCCCGTCCACCACGATCTCGCCCGCCGTGGGCCGGTCGAGGCCGCCCAATAGGTTGAGCAGCGTCGACTTGCCCGACCCCGACGGCCCCATCAGGGCCACGAACTCGCCCGCGGCGATGGTCAGGTCGATGCCGTCCACGGCGGTCACGATGCCCGCCCCCATCTTGTAGCGGCGGACCAGCCCCTGCATCGTGATAATCGGCGGGGCGGCGGCGCTGATCGGTTGGTCGAGCCGGTCGGCGAGTTCGGTCATGCGTTCCGTACCTTTACTGGCGGCCCGGCAGCGCGCGCCGCCGGGCGAGATCCTGTCATCGGCATACAACAGGAATACGCCCCGGCGGCGGCGCTGGTTGCATCGGCCGGGGCGCAGACACAAATCGGCGGCCCTTCGCCGGGGGTGCCGGGAGGGCCGCCTGGTTACGTTGCGGGCTTACTTCAGCCCTGCCGCGATCTTGAGCAGTTCGTCCTGCGAGATCTGGCCGCCGATGGCGATGGTCAGCTTCGTGCCCGGTTCGTTCCACCAGAGCACCGCCGTCGGGCTGCCGCCGTTCTGGTCGGCGTGGGTGGCGAGGTGGCCCTGCGTGTTGCGGACGGTCACGGTCTGCGCCGGACCCGACGTGTCGGGCTGGCCCTTACCCATCCCCAGCGCGTCCTTGCCGTTCAGTTCGCTGATCCAGAAGTTGGGCGCCGCGCTGCCGCCGCTGTAGTTCATGATCGTCGTGGCGCCGTTGCCCATCAGGCCGCGGCTGGACATGACCTGCACCAGCGTGCTGCCCGCCGGGACGTAGCTCGGCTCCAACAGGGTGTAGCCGCCCTGCTTCGCGTTGGCCCGCGCCTGGTCGATGGTCACGGCGCGCGGGGCCAGCCCGCTCAGGTCGACCACATGGCCGCCCTGCGGCAGGCTGAACTGGAAGGTGCTCGCCGCGAGGTCCTTATTCAACTCGAACGTGCTCAGTTCCATGCTGCCGCTGCCCTGGCTGGCGGTGGCGGTGGCCTTGACCGGCACCCAGGTGGCCTGGTCCACCCAGACGGTGGCCGTGGCCCCGGCCAGCAGTTGCGCCGCCGGGCTGCCCGCCTTGGGCTTGAGGTCGAGCCGGTAGGTCTGGTACGCGCCGACCTTCTCGCTGGGGCCGAGCGTGTAATCGGTCAGCGCCAGCACCTGATCGATCAGGCTCTCCAGGTTCGGGTTCTCCAGGATGCCCTGCAGATCCGCCGGGATATTGGCCTTGCCCGCCAGTTCGCTCAGACCGGTCGTATCCATCTTGTAGGCGATCTTGTGGCTGGAGTCATAGGCCCAGATGTTGGTGCCGTCGAAGAGGGCGAACGCGCCGTTATACTCGGCGTGGTTGCTCGACAGGAGTTGGACCTTCAGCAGGTTGGGCTTCTGATACCAGAGTTCGGCCTGGATCTGCCCGCTCATGTCCGACAGATGGGTGCCGCCGAGCGTGGCGTTGGCCGCGTCGCCCTTGACCTGGCCGCTGACGGTCACCACCAGGTGGGCGCTATTCGTGTTGGCGGCGGTGTCCCGCATGTGCTGCACGATTTCCTGCGCGGTGATCTGCTGGCCGCACCCGGTCAGGACCAGGGATGCCATAATCAGCAGGGCCGCGAGGCCGAAGAGGCGTTTCATCGTCGGGTTCCTTTCGCATGGGGCACGCTGCAGGCGCGCCGCGTGATCGCTTATTACCGTTATTCTACCACGGCGATATGACAGGGCGCCCCGCCCCAATGTTACAGCATGTTACAGCGAAACCCGCGCCCCATCTTGACATTGTGCATGAGTGCGGTACAATTTAAGCAGCGAGGGCGCAGGATCGGTGTCACGCCGACTTGGCGGGCGGAGATCGACCATGGTCAAGTGTCAATACCCGGATTGTGATGGAGAACTGGAGCCGGGCGCGCCGTTTTGTGATGAATGCGGGCGATCCCAGGCTCCGGCGCAGGTAGCCGCCGCGACGGCCGGGGCGCAAGTGCGGCTGCAAATACAGGCGAACACGCTGGCGGCGCCCACCCTGACGGCGCGCCCGCAGGCGCCGCCGCGCCCACCGCGCCCGCCGCCCGCGCCGCCGCGGCGCGAACCGACGATCCCCGTGCCCCTGGCGCTGGGCTTTGGCCTGGTGTTGCTGCTGCTCTTCCTGGGGTGCGTGGGTGCGCTGGCTATCGCCATCGTCACGTCGCCGCTGGTCCCCCTGCCGGCCACGCCCACGCCGCAGGCCCTGCCCGGTGGCGGCCTCGCTTTCCCGCCGGTGGCGGCCCGGCCCGCCGCTCAGGATGGCGCCGGGCTGACCGTGACCGGGGCCGCCAGCGGCAGCCGCACCGTCACCGTGGTGCCCGCGCCGGGCGCGCTGTCCAGCGCAATTGTGCCGCCGTGGGCGCTCACGATCTCGCGCACGATGGCGAGTCCCAGGCCGCTGCTGCCGGTCGCCCGCGCGGCCGCGCCGCCCGCCGCCTCGCTGCCCTGGTAATACGGCTCGAACGCCCAGCGACTCGTCTGCGCGTCCATCCCCTCGCCGTCATCCCGCACTGTCAGCACGGCCTGGCCGTCGTGTGCTTGCACGCTTACGGCGATGTGCCCGCCGGGCGGCGTGTGGCGTAGCGCGTTGTCCAGCAGGTTGACCAGCACCTGGCGCAGCCGGTCCGGGTCGCCACGCACCACCACGGCGGCCTGGACGGGATCGGGCGCCTGCAAGGCGACGCCCAGCCGCCCGGCGCGCCCGGCGAACAGCGCGCAGGTGGTCGCACCGAGCGTACCCAGGTCGATGGGCCGCTGATCGAGCGTGGCGGCGGTGGTTCCCCGGCTGATCGCCAGCATCTCCTCCACCAGCCGGCCCAGGCGGGCCGCTTCGGCCTCGGCGGCCGCCAGCGCGGCGCCCTGTTCGGGCGGCGCCGTGTCG
>CBJNAR010000267.1:0-5730 GCA_966434075.1 uncultured bacterium | reverse complement strand
GGCGTTCGAGTGAGAGGGTCAACCACCCCTCCAGTACGCCCGCAAGTTCCGCTTGTGCGCTCTCGCGGGTTTTCCCCTGTGCCCAAACCCCTTGCAACCCCGGTATCGTCGCATAGATACTGCCGTCGTCTGGTAGCACCTCGTACTTCGCCTGCGCGATAGCAGCGGCGATATAGCGGGCGCGGGCTTCACGGGTCTGAAGCATGCGATCCGTGGGAATATCGTCCATTCTTACCACCTGCATTAAGGCGCGGGGGCCGGGTAGATCCAGGACCAGAGCGGGCGCGGCGGGGCCTCGGCGGCGCGGGCCGGGGGGATAAGGGCGACCGGCATCGGTTCGCCGGGGGTCCATTCGCGTTCCAGGGTGACGTAATCCGCGCGGCTGATATAGAAGCGTCCCGTCGTGGTGTTCAGGCGCACCAGATCCTGGTCCAGCCCCGCGGCGGCGGTGACCGGCGCGCCGTCGATGTAGATTTCGTGCGTCCGGTGCCCGCGAGTCAACTGCGCCTGCGGCATGTGGTAACCCTCCTGCGCCCATTATAGCACGGCCGGGCCGGGTTGGTCATGGGTCGCCAGGGCCTCGGCGAGCACCTGGTCCAGCGGTAGGTCGCGGCCCGCGGCCCAGGCCGCCGCCAACGCTGCGGGCGGGGCGGTCGCGCGCAACGCGGCCACCTGGCGGTCATACCAGGCACGGTCGGCTGGTTCCATGGTGTAGCCGATGGCGCCGGCCAGGGCCTCGGCGGCGCCGAAGAGGCGGGCGGCGCGCAGCGGGTCGGCCCGGCGGGTGGCGATGGCGGCCAGCCCGGCCAGCCCGTCGATCATGGCGATGCGGTGGCCCAGGTCGCGCAGCAAGGCCAGGCTCTCGCGGAAGAGGGCCCCCGCCCGCGCCAGGTCGCCCTGGTCGTAGGTGGCGAAGCCCAGGTTCGCCAGCAGCACGCCGATACTTGTCTTGTTGTCGATCTCGCGCTGCAAGGCCAGGCTTTCGCTGAAGAGAGCTACGGCGCGGGCGTAGTCGCCCTGGGCGCGAGCTTCGATACCCAGGCTGTTGAGCAGCCGGGCCACCCCGGCCCGATTGCCCTGGGCGCGCATCAGGGCCAGGCTTTCCTCGTAGCAGGCCAGCGCCGGCGCGGGTTCACCCAGCGCGCCGAGTTGCAGCGCCAGGCTGTGCAGCGCGCGGGGCAGGTTGGCCCGGTCGTTCAGCGCGCGGAAGACGGCCACGCTCTGCTCGGTGTGGGCGCGGGCCGCGGCGTAGTCTCCTTGCAGCCAGGCCACGCGCCCGGCCCCCATCAGCACCAGCCCGCGCACGGCCACCGGCGCCGGGTCGGTCGCCGCTAGCACGGCCTCCAGCCAGTAGCGGCCTTCGTCCAGGTAGCCGCGCATCTCGCAGAAGCGCCAGTAGAGCGCGCCCAGCCGCAGCGCCGTGGCGGCCCCCTCGGCGGCGATAGACCAGCGGAACACAGCCTGGATGTTGGCCTGTTCCGCCGCCAGGCGGGCCAGCACCACCGCCGAGTCCGCGCCGCTGAGCGCCGGATCGGCGGCCTCGGCCAGGGCGAGAAAATACTCGGCGTGCCAGCGGTGGACCGTCGCCGTCTCGGGGCCGGCCTCCAGCAGTTCGATCGCATACTCGCGGATCGTCTCCAGCATGGTGAAGCGCGACTCGCCCGCCGCGGGCGGGGCCGCCGTGATCAGGTTGTGATCGAGCAGCGTGGCTACGGCATCGAGCACGGGTACCGGCAGGTCGCCCACGGCGTTGCCGATGGCCTCGGCGGCGGGCAAGGTCCAGCCGCCGGCAAATACGCCGAGCCGCCGGAAAAGGCACTGTTCGCCGGGCGTGAGCAGATCATAGCTCCAGGCAATGGCGTCGCGCAGGGTTTGCTGGCGCGCGGGCAGGTCACGCGGGCCGCCGGTCAGCAGCGGCAGCGGTTGGGCCAGCCGGGCCAGCAGGACGGTGGGCGGCAGGAGCCGCGTGCGCGCGGCGGCCAGCTCAATCGCCAGCGGCAGCCCGTCGAGCCGGGCGCAGATCTCGGCGATGGCCGCCGCGTTGTCGGGGCGCACGGTGAAGGCCGGTTGCACCATGCGCGCGCGCTCGACGAACAGGGCCACCGCCGGGTACTCGGTCAGCGCGTCGAGCGGGGGCAGGGCGGCGGGATCGGGCACGGCGAGCGGGGCCACGGGCCAGGATTGTTCGCCGCGCACGTTCAGCGGGGCGCGGCTGGTGATCAGCATGCGCACGCCGGGGCAGGCGCGCAGCAGTTCGACCACGTTGGGCGCGCCCGGCAGGATCTGCTCGAAATTGTCGAGGACGATCAGCATCTCCTGGTCGCGCAGCGCGGCCAGCAGCGCGGCCTGCGGCGCGCCGCCGCCCCGGTCGCCCAGACCCAGCGCACCCGCGATGGTGGCCGGGAGGAGCGCGACATCGCGCAGCGCGGCCAGCGGGATAAACGGGGCGCCCCCAGCGTAGTCGGCGGCGGCCGCCTCGGCCACGGCGACGGCCAGGCGCGTTTTGCCCACCCCCGGCGGGCCGACCAGCGTGACGATGCGCGCCGGGCCCTGGCGCAGCGCCTGGCGGATGGCGCCGACCGTCGCGTCGCGGCCAATCAGGCGGGTCAGCGGCACGGGGCGGCTTGGCGTGGACGGCACGGGCAGCACTGGGGCCGGCGAGGGGGAGGCGGCGGGCGCGCCGGGGGGCGCGGGCGGCGGGGCGGGTGGGGTGCCGCGAGCGAAGGCCAGGAAGGCCGCGTGCTGGTCTGCGGGGACGCGCAGGTGGTCGGCGAGGAGCTCGGCGACGTGCCGCGAGGGGCGTCGCTCGCCTGCTTCGATCTTCTGGATGGTGCCTTCGGCGCAGCCGACCTGCGTCGCCAGATCCCACTGTGTCAGATCCAGGGCTTTCCGGCGCGCCTTCAGCCACCGGCCAAAGGAGGCGGATTCGTCCATGACAGGATCCTTCTAGCGAGCCTCTGCAACGGGGATCGCCGCGTTGCGCGTGTGCCGGCGCGCAGCCCCGTTCCTACCCGGTTACACTGATTCATCCCCATTATAGCGGAAATACGCCTGTATGTCCGCCTGCGTGTCTGCCTTCCCGTTGGGTTTTTGTCCGGGTTCTTGTTCGGATCGCCTCGCCCGATTCGGTGGTTTAATAGAAGGTGGAAGGGGTGTGGTTACGGGGACCGCCCGTGCCTGCCCCTAAAGGGGCACCTACTGATAGGAGCATAAATAACTAATACCCGTAGTGCTTGAAGAAGCTGCGAATTGTATCGGGTTTAGCCCGCAAGCGCACAATTGCCAGACGAAGCTGGCAGCGGAGCTCACCCAGGTTATGACAGGTTACGTTACGCAACTCAACATGCTTGAGGTAGTGCCACACTCCCTCGTCGGGGTTGAGGTCCGGCGCGTACCCCGGCAACTGCTCGATGCAGACCAGGCCGCGCACTTCCGCCAAGAATTGCTTGACGGCCCCTTCTTGGTGCGCCGGCAGCCCATCCCAGATCACCATCAGCTTGCCGACCAATTGCCGCTGCAAGTGTTTCAGGAAGCGCACCAGATCGGCGCCCTTGAACGCGCGTTCTTGGGTACTCGTCAGCAACTGGCCGGCGCCGGTAATGCCACTGATCACCGAGAGATGATCGCGTGTCAGGGGCACCCGCAGCACCGGGGTTTGGCCCCGCGGGGCGTAGGTGCGCACCACGCCTGCCAACAAGTAACAGGCCGCTTCGTCTACGAACACGATAATTCGCCCTTCCCGCCGGCACTTTTTTTAAGCGCGGGCCAGCGTTGGTTGTACCAGGCGGCAATGGCGCCCTCGTCCCGCTGCGTCGCGCGAACGATCGGGCGTTGCGGACTCCAGCCAATTTGGCGCAGGAGGCGACCAACATGCGTCGGGTGATAGCCAATCGCAAACTCGTCCTGGATCAGTTGGGCCACCCGGCGCCGGGTCCACACGTCGCCCAGAAACCCGTGGGCTTCGGCCCCCTGGCGCAGCAGTTCAACCAAGCGCGGGAGTTGGTCGGCACTCAAGGCCGGGGGGCGACCGGAGCGGCCCTGATCCGCCAGGGCGGTGGGGCCGTTGCTACGGGCGCGCGCCAGCCACTGACTGACCGCCCCTTGGCTGACGCCCAACGCCGCAGCGATGCGGACTTGGGTCCAGCCTTGTTGATAAAGTTCCCAGGCGCGGCGGCGGCGACCTTCGCGCCAACTGAGGGGTCGGTTGGGATCTGTTGCGCTCATAAGCCACGACAGAGCATATTCCGGCCCACGAGTATTAGATATTTATGCTCCGATCAGTAATGGGGTATTATTTCAAACTACCAGCCACGTGCAGCACGTCGTCGCGGGTCAGGCGGGTGCCGCTGAGGATAACGGCGACCGCGCCCTGGCGGAAGCGCACGCGGATGGTCTGGTTGGTGAGGCTGAGCGGCTGCTCGGGGTCGAGGGCGATGGACAGCAGCCAACCGGGACCCTGCGGCAGGCTCACGGCTTCCTCCTGCCCCGGCAGGCCGGTGGCGCTGCCCGGCAGCGCCCGGTCCGCCCATGGCGGGGGCGGCTGCGGGCTGTACTCCTCGATGCTCAGCGCCTGGTTGCCCGACGTGACATAGTAGGCCAGTTCGACGCCGGGGGTGCCGTTGCGGCCCGGCGATATCCCGGCGGCGTCCACCAGCACATAGGGTTCGGGCCAGACGCCCGCGGGCAGCCAGGTGGGTGCCAGCAGCGCGAAGGCCACGGCGGGGCGGGCGGCGTCCAGGCTGCGGTAGACCACGATGGGCGTGGGCGCCGTGCCCGACTGCACGTTGATCGCCTTGGGGCGCGGGTCGGGGTCGCTGCCGTCGGCGGTGCAGGCCACCAGCAGCAGACAAAGCAAACCGCCCGCGATCGCCGGCAGGCGGGATCGCGGGCGGGGCATCGCGGGCGCCGTTACCGCCAATAGCGCTGCGGCGGACCGGGCAGCGCGGCGGCCCGGCCCAGCGCGCGCGCGAAGATCAGCACCGAGGCCCCGATCAGCGGCACGAAGCTCAGCAGCAGCATGGCCTCACCGGGCCGCGTGGCGACCCAATCGCGGGTCAGGTGCCAGAGCGTCTGCACGCTGCGGATATCTCCGTAATCGTAGGTGGTGAGGTTGTTAAAGCTCAGGAACTGGGCATCGAAGCCGACGATCGGCAGATACAGGAACTTGAGCAGCAGCACCCAGACGGCCAGCGCAATCAGGAGCAGTACCAGGATGGCCCGGTTGTCGGTTCGCACCGGCACGGTGTTCAAGCCACGGGTGGCGCCGTCACTGTAGACCATGCCCGCGCCCAGCGCCAGGGCCAGGGGCGGCCCCAGAATCAACGCCAGCCACAGCAGGGACGCCGCGATCTGGCTCTGTTGTGCAAGTGTCATCGGTTCCCCCCTCTCGGTAGGTAAGCTGCGATGTACGTCCGCAATACCAACCAGGGAATCTATCGCGCACTTTACCACCCTGGTAAGTTTAATAACCTCTATTATAGCAAAGCAAAAGCCCCGGCACAAGATACGGCTGCGGAATTAGCCAGAAAGTACCGTTTGTCCCTGGGCCATCCGAGGCAAATGCCCGGCCTGCGCCGCGGCACGCCGTCCCAAATCGCGGTATCGTCCCAACTTGTCATTCTGAACGCAGCGAAGAATCTCGTCTCCTGCCCAACCAAGACGAGACTCTTCGCTGCGCTCAGAGTGACACGGGGTGGCGGGCCGCCTGGGACCGGGTATTAACAGACGCTA
>CBJNAR010000266.1:0-5735 GCA_966434075.1 uncultured bacterium | reverse complement strand
CCGCAAGGACCCGGCCGACAACGTGATGAAGGACGCGATGGAGCTGCATGCGCACCGTGCCCTGGGGCCACCTGGTCAGCTACAGCGAACTGGCCCGCCGGGTGGGCGCGCCGCGCGCCGCCCGCGCCGTGGGCAGCGCCTGCAAGCACAATCCGCTGGCGCTGGTCATCCCCTGCCACCGGGTGGTCCACGCCAACGGCGGCATCGGCGGCTACGGCGCGCCGGGCATCGCCTACAAGCGCGCGCTGCTGGCGATCGAGGGTATCGTGTTCCCGGTCACATCCTGACCCGCGCCGGGCGATCCAGCCCACCGGGATGGCGCGTTTCCTATAACGTGGGATCGCCCGGCCCGTGAACGGGCGGGCAACGTTTACGAAGCCCGCCTGCGCGGGCTAAGGGATCGGGCCGCGCAGGCGGCCTTCGTAGCGGTAGCCGGAGGCTTGCGCCTCCGGGCGGCGCCCCGCGCGGCCCGCCTCATGCTTATATCAGGGCAGCCGTCCATCGCATTCATGGATTTTATCGTAGAGGTATGCGCACATCATGGCTACCGTCGAAACCAATTCGCCGCCCGCGCCCCTGGCCGCGGCGCCGCACCCGCAAACCCATAAGGGCCTGATCATCTTCGCCGTCATGCTGACCACGGCGCTGTCGGCGCTGGACGCCAACATCGTGGGCACGGCCATTCCGAGCATCGTGGGGGCGTTGCGCGGGATCGGCCTGCTGCCCTGGCTGGTCACGGCGTTCATGCTTACCTCGACCGTGAGCGTGCCGCTGTACGGCAAACTGGCCGACCTCTACGGGCGCAAGCCGGTGCTGCTGGCCGGGGTGACGCTCTTCCTGGCCGGGTCGGCGCTGTGCGGCGTGGCCGGGTCGATGGAGCAACTGATCGCCTTCCGGGCGTTGCAGGGGCTGGGCGCGGGCAGCGTGGTGCCGGTGACGCTGACCCTCATCGGCGACCTGTTCGAGATGGAGGAGCGGGCGCGGCTGCAAGGGCTGTTCAGCGCCGTCTGGGGCGTGTCGAGCGTGCTGGGACCGCTGGTGGGCGGGTTCATCGTCACCGTGTGGAGCTGGCCCTGGGTGTTCCTGGTCAACGTGCCGGTGGGCTTCCTGGCGATGGCGATCCTCGCGCTCTACCTGCGCGAACCCGTGCGCAGCCATGCCCGGCGGCCCTCGCTCGACCTGCTGGGCGCGGCCACGCTGACCGGCGGGCTGACCGCGGCGCTGACGGCGCTCAGCCTGGTGAGCAACGGCGCGGGCTGGGGCAGCCCTGCCGTGCTGGGGCTGCTGGGGCTGGCCCTGGCGCTGCTGGTGGCCTTCGTCGTCGTGGAGCGCCGCGCCGCCGAGCCGCTGATCCCGCTCGACCTGCTGACCGCGCCGATCACGCAGGTGTCGATCGCCGCCGGGCTGTTCGCGTCGGGGCTGGTGTTCGGCGGCGGAGCCTACCTGCCGATCCTGGTGCAGGGCGTGTGGCAGGGGTCGCCGCTGGAGGCCGGGCTGGCGCTGGCCCCGCTGTCGATCGGCTGGCCGCTGGCGAGCACGGTGGCCGGGCGGGCCATCCTGCGCTGGGGCTACCGGCCCGTGGCGGTGATCGGCGCGGTGCTGATCGCGCTGGGCGGGCTGCTGTTGCTGCCGCTGGGGCCGGGCGGGCCGATCTGGCTCTTGCCGGTGTCGATGTTCGTGCAGGGCCTGGGCTGCGGCTTCAACTTCACCACCCTGCTGATGGCGGTGCAAAACGCGGCTAGCTGGGAGCGCCGGGGCGCGGCGACCAGCCTCTACCAGTTCTCGCGCAACATCGGCGGCGTGATCGCCGTGGCCGTGCTGGGCTTCGCGCTGAGCACGACGCTGGCCGGGGCGCTGGCGCAGATCCCGGCCCTGCCCGGCGTGCCCGCGGCGGGGGCGGGCGGCTCGCAACTGGGGCCGGCCAGCGTGCTGCTCGACCTGAACGCGCGCACCCACCTGGCGCCCGCCACGCTGGCCGCGCTCGAAGACGCGCTGGCCGCCGGCCTGCGCCCGGTGCTGTGGATCGCCGCCTTCCTGGGCCTGGGCACGGCGCTGGCGACCTGGTTCTTCCCCGCCGAGCGCATCCCCACGCGCGCCGCGCCCGCCGAAGAACCGGCCCTGCCCGGCGCTTAGGCTCGCCTCGTACGGTTTTTCACCGTGAAGACGCGAAGGACGCGAAGATTTTTATGGATCTTGTTGTGCGCATCCTTCGCGTTTTTGCGCCGTCTTCGGGAAGATTCGATAATTCACCGCGAAGGCGCGAAGAACGCGAAGATTTTTATATTGATCCCGTTCTTCGCGTCCTTCGCGTCTTCGCGGTGAATAATAGCGGGCGGGATGGTTAGTGCGCCGCTTTGTCGGGGGCGGGCAGAGTGGCCCAGAAGTCCTGGTAGAAGCGGCGGCTGTAGTCGTCGAGCAGGACCTGGACGCGGGCCGGGTCGGGCGCGGCGACGATGAGCCCGGCGTGGTGCAGGCGCACCATGCGCCAGACGACCTCCGGGTCCTGGTAGGCGCTGGTATCGGGGTAGTCCTGGCGGGCCAGCGAGATGATCAGCCCGGCGTAGTCTTCGCGGGTGGGAGGCAACTCATAGGGGCGTTCGCCGCCGGCGAGCTCGATCTTGGCCCACTCGGCCCAGAGGTTGATGCCGGTGGCCGCCTCGACCAGCTCGGCGATGTTGGCCCCGCCCACGCGGGCCGCCGTCTCCAGGAAGTAGAAGCGCCCGTCCTCGCGCCCCTTGATGAACTCGGTATGCGTCACGCCGCGCACCATGCCCAGCGCGCGCATCAACTCGCGGTGGACGCTCAGCAGCGTCTGCGCGTCGGCGGAGTCGCGGGGCAGTGTGCGCGTGGTGAAGATGCCACCGCCGTAGACCACGTCCATCGGCGGGTGGCCGTACTGGTGGGCAATGGAGAAGACGACCTCGCGCTCGGAGACAATCGAGTCGACATGATACACGTCGCCGGGGATGTACTGTTCGAGCACGTGGAAGGACTGCCGGTCGCCCAGGGCGTCGAGCAGCGGCCAGAGCTCGTCGGCGTTGTTGACCTTGTGGATACCGACGGCGGAGGCTTCGGAGCGGGGCTTGAGCACCCAGGGCGCGGGCACACGGGTCATATACTCGTGCAAGCGGTCGTAGTTGAGCACATGCACGAACTCAGGGACCAGGATGCCCTTTTCCTGGGCCTGGACGCGCATGGCGAGCTTGTCGCGGAAGTAGCGCGCGGTGGTGTCGCCCATGCCGGGGCAGCGCAGATGCTCGCGCAGGGCCGCCGCCGTCTCCACGTCGTAGTCGTCCAGCGGCACGATGCGGTCGATGATGCGGGTGGGGGCCAGGTAGCTGACGCCGAAGAGCACATCCTGGCGGTGGGCCAGGTCGGGCATGAGGTGGATTTCGTCGATGCTGTCGCGCGGCCAGGCGCCGTCGGCCAGCTTTTCGGCGGTAAGCAGGATGACCCGCGCGCCCTGGCGCTTGGCTTCCTCCAGGAAGGCATAGCCCTTCTCAAAGCCGGCTAAACACAAGACGGTCAACGGGCGAGACTCGGACATGGCGGCACCTCCTGGCTGGATGCGATTGGCGGGCGGGCCGGGTGCAAACCGGCCCCTAGAACGCCGATGGGTTGGCCTGGGCCGGGTGCAAACCGGCCCCTACAACGCGATGGGGCGGCGGGCCGGGTGCAAACCGGCCCCTACAAATTAAACTGATCGTTTAACAATGCTGTGACTGGTTCCGGTATCCGGTTGGTTGGTTGCGTGTGGGCGCGGGGATCGGGCGGCGCGGGTGGGGCGGGCACAGGCGCGCCGGGCTCGCCCCCGGCCTCGCTGCCTGCGTTGGTGGGTAGTATAGCCCCGATCCGGCGAAAGCGCAATGGCCCGATCCTTGCCGAAGCGCTGGGGAGTCAGCGTCGTCTCCCCCCTTCCCGCGGCGGGGAGGGGAGTCGCTTTCGATTATGGCGGCGATCCCCCCTTCCCGCCGCGGGAAGGGGGGCAGGGGGGTTAGGTTGTTCGGGCAGCAGGAGGAGGAGCGGTGATTAGCGATTCGACGACGGCGGTGGTGGAGAGCCCCGCGCAACAGCCCATGGCGGGGCGGGCCACGGTCCTGGCCCTGTCTTTCGCCGCGTTTGTGATGATCGGGGCCAACGACGGCGGCACCGGCGTGCTCTTGCCGAGCCTGCAAGCCTCCTATGGGGTGGATAAGGCCACCATCGGCCTGATCTTCCTGGCCGCGACAGGCGGGTACCTATGTGCCGCGTTCAGCAGCGGCCTGCTGGTGGAACGGCTGGGCATCCGGCGCTTCTTGCTGCTGGGCACGCTCATGTTCATCCTGGGGGCGGGCACGCTGAGCTTGCAGGTGCCGTTCCTCGGCCTGCTGGCAGCGCTGCTGGTAACAGGCTTCGGCGTGGGGATTCTCGACGCCGGGCTGAACGCCTATATCGCCGCGCTGCCCGATAATGCCGGGCCGCTCAACTACCTGCACGCCTGCTACGGCGCCGGGGCGCTGATCGGGCCGCTGGTGGCGTCGGGGGTGCTGGCGGCGAGCCTGGGCTGGCCGGTGGTCTACGGCATCTGGACGGCGGCGGGGCTGCTGCTGCTGCTCGGCCTGGCGCTGCGCTTCCCGCGCCCCGTCGCCCCCGCGCCGCACGAGCAGGCCGCGCAGGGCGGTAACGTGCTGGCCGGGGCGTTGCGGCTCGGCGCGGTCTGGCTGGCCGCCGCGTTCTTGCTGGCCTATGTCGGCGCGGAGGTCAGCCTGGGCAGTTGGAGCTACAGCCTGCTGACCGAGCAGCGCCACATCGACCCGCTGCCCGCGGGGTGGATGGTCAGCGGCTACTGGCTGGGGCTGACGCTGGGCCGCATCGTGCTGGGCAAGCTGTCGGCGCGGGTGGGGCCGCGGCGGCTGATCACCGGCTGCCTGGCCGGGGTGGCCGCGGGCCTGGTGATCATCTGGGTGGGGCCGGGCCCGGTGGCCGCGGCGGCGGGCCTGGTGCTCACCGGCTTCGCCCTCGGCCCTATCTTCCCGACGACCATCGCCATCATGCCCGAACTGGTGCCCGCGCGGCTGCTGCCGAGCGCCATCGGCTTCATGGCGAGCGCCGGGAGCGCGGGCGCGGCGGTGTTCCCGTGGGGCGCGGGCGTGCTGGCCCAGCAATTCGGGTTGAGCGTGCTGCTGCCCTATATCCTGGTGTTTACCGTGCTGCTGGTGATCCTCTGGCGGCTACTGGAAATGCAACGCCCCGATGTGGCGCCCGCCGCGCCGGGGGCGTAGCCGGGCCGGCGTATTCTGCGGTGTAGGGGCCGGTTTCAAACCGGCCCGCGCCTGTCAGGCCGGGTGGGCGCGCGCCCAGACGCGGCGCCCGGCGGCGACCAGCAGCCACCCGACCAGCAGCACCAGCGCGTAGGCGGCCAGCACGGTCCCCGGTGATCCCCAGGCGGTCCACCACAACAGGGCCTCGCCGGCAACCAGCAGCCGGTATAACCAGGTCAGACCCCGGATAACCCCCGCGTTGACGGGGCGCGACCCGATGGCCGCGAACAGCAGCACCTGCAGCGCCAGCGCGCCCAGGATCGCCGGCGTGGGGATGCCCGCGCCGAGGATCGCCAGGGCGACCAGCAGGGGCAGTTCGGCAAAGCCGGTACGGTCTCCCGCCGCCGCGGCGTCGCCGGGGCCGCCCCAGGTGTTGTCAAACCACGGGATAATCGGGTTGCGGAGGGTCTGGCCCGCCCGCGGGCCGGCGGGTCC